>CAYLVC010000348.1:0-3428 GCA_964387005.1 uncultured Dehalococcoidales bacterium
AAGAAGAGTCCCAAAAACGAAATCAATTTTCGCGCGCAGTTGTGCATGAATTACGTACGCCTTTGACCGCCATCATGGCATCAAACGAACTACTGGGAGATATTTTGAAAGACAAGATAGCGATTTCGCTGGTGAACAACATCGAACGTTCATCACATAATCTGGAACAAAGGGTGAATGAGTTGTTTGAGCTGGCCCGCGGTGAATCGGGACTGATTAAGGTAGAACTCGAGGATATTGATCTTGAAGTGGTGATCACGGAAATTATCAGTGAACTTCAACCTTTAGCGGCTGAGAAACAGCTTTCATTAAAAGCAGACCTTCCGGGCGGCGGACTTACGGTAATGGGAGACAAGAGCCGCCTGCGGCAGGTCCTGATTAACCTGATTGGCAATTCCCTCAAATTCACTCGAAGGGGCGATATTACTGTCAGTGCCAGTAAGTCCGGTGCAGATGAGGTAATAGTCCAGGTTAAAGACAGCGGCTGCGGCATGGCTCCAGAAGAGATGGAAAACCTTTTTAATCCCTACCGCCGGCAAAAACAGGGGCAAGCCGGGACCCTGGGACTGGGAATCGGGCTGGCTTTAAGCAAGATTTATGTAGAGTTGCATCACGGCCAGATCAAAGCTGACAGTACAGCAGGAGAAGGTACGACCGTAACTTTCACCTTGCCTTTATACAAATCGCCACTGGCTTAGCTCCGCCTGCTATTCGATCATTTTACATTACGCTGTCTGATATAACATGGCGTATAAGAATATTTGGTTTTTTTAACCACAGAGAAATAATTACATTCAGCAGATTGTTTCGTTAGGATTTAAGGGTTAAATCTTCTCCACACTGCCACAGGCATTTCGCCCGCTTGATGGATACCTACAATCATAGCTTTGATTTGAGCTATCTTTCGGTGATACAATTTTTAACCGGATAGAGCGATTTATACCCGGATTGATCGGAAAATCGAAAAATTTAATATGATTCCTGTAAAATCCTGCACTGGCCTGCTCAAGATTACGGATGTAGATGAACAAATCTGGAGCAGGTTATATTTTGCCCAATGTTTGGAGTGCGCCTTCTGTAAAGATAGCTGCTGTGCCTACGGTTGTCCGGTGGATATTGCCGAAGCCAACCGCATTTTAGTCTGCCGGGAAACACTGGAGGAGAGAACTGGTATCCCCTCTTCCGAATGGTTCTTTCCGGAAGTTGAAATACGGCCGGAGTTTCCTTCTGGAAAGGTTTTAAAAACACGGTTCTACGGCAGATGCGTTTTTTATAACCATCATACCCGTGGCTGCCATTTGCACAGCCTGGCACTGGAAATGGGAAGCGACCCTCATCTGTTGAAGCCTATGGTATGTTTTCTTTTTCCGATTACCTGGGATAGCAATTACCTGCATGTCGCTGATTTCCTTGATGAGTTGCCCTGTAATAACCAGGGCCGTACTATTTTCGAATCCCAGCGAAATGAACTCCTGTTTTATCTCGGACCTGAGTTTGTGAGTGAAATAGAAAATATGAGTTCCTGTCAATTACATGGCGTTCGCTGACCAGTTCTGCCTCATAAGGACTGTTCAGAGAGACCCCCCTGGCATCGAATTCGTCCTTTGTTACTTTGAAAAACAGCGAAAGCCGGCGGATTCGACCATTTTAGTGATTCTCTGCTATTCCCTGACCCCGGGATTTCTTGTGTGTCATAATCTTTAAAAATTCATCTTTGTCCCTGGGCGGCACATGTTCCTCCACCTTCCTTACGAGGCGGATTGCGCCTGTTTTGCAGGTTACGATGCAGTTTCCGCAGCCGATACAGCGGTCAAGTTCAATAACTGCTTTACCGTCGGTTATTTCAATTGCCTCAAGCTGGCAGCGCTCGATGCAAATCCCGCAGCCGGTACAGAGCGTGGAATTGATTTCACAATAAAAATTGGTCACAAAAAAATCAACCGGACGGGGAGATTTTTTAGCCGCTGAAACAGGCCCGCAGCAATCTCCGCAGCAGCAGCAAATGTTTCCAGGGAGCTGCGAATTTTCCGGCTGGAGGATAAAACCCGCTGCCTGTGCTTTCTCTAGCACTATATAAACCTCATCCCTGGAAACAAAGCGGGAGATGCCCATTTCAACATACTGCCGGGCATGGTCTGAACCGATTTGTATACACGTCTCTCTAAGATCGGAATATTTACAGGGCTGACCTCTCAGGTCTTTCATCTGGCGGCAGACGCAGTTGGTAACCGAAAAAGGACCAGGCGACTGTTCCACCAGTTTTCTGACATCGTCGTAGCTGCTGACGATATTTTTACCCAGCGGGATGCTTTTTTCTACCGGCACAGTCCTGAGTTGAGGCACCATCGGCCTGCTCTTTCCCTTTTTCCGGGCAAAACTCTCTTCGTGGTATTTGTCCAGCATATCTACAAGATCTCTGGTCAGGCGGTTGACCTGGAAGTCTATCATCCCACCCGCTGAGACCCCGACATTCATATAACGCCTTTGTATAAAACCTTCCTTAAAAACCAGGATAGTACCTTTTCGCACCATGTGGTCAAGCTTTTTCTGTAGTTCCCCGATTGTTATTGGCATCCCGCGTTTTATAACGCGTTTGTGAATTGTGGTCACAGGTTCTTTCTTGATATTGGATAGTGTAAGGCAGATTTCTGCCTCTTCCGGCGTTAGCAGGTGTTTCAACAACTGTATGTCCGCCCCTGATTCCGTTGCGGCGAACCCGGCAGGCGATTTATCAAGGTGTTTTTGAAGTTTGCGATAGATCCGGTCATCAATTTCCATTTATCTCTCCTTCTTTGGAAAAATCTGAAATTCCGGTCCTTTTTTTAAACACCAAAAAGAATTCTGAATTTAACAAAGGAGTACCCGTAAGATCTACCAACAAGTAACACAGCATATCCCTGAGTTTGAGCTATTGTCGCTCAATTAAGCCAATAAGTCAATATCTGTTTTCTCCGTTTGGATTCTCGGAATTCGCCTTGTGATCTTCCCCCTTTTACTCTTTCTGAACTATACCCAGGTTGATTTTTTGCCGGTTGCTACATGTTTTTGTTTCAGGCTGAACAGGGTGTTCCCCGTGTTATCTAGATGTGACGTCTGAACAATTTGCGATATACTATCATTTGGTGTCGTGCTGGAGGCTGGATTTCTCCTTTATCCAAATCAGGTCGAAGCTCAGGGAGGGGTCAACATATCTGCGACTAATTCTGTTGTTATATATAGATGTGGACTACTTGATCAAAATGGAACAAAATTGGTAATATGGATTGTGATTATCTGAACGCCATATTCGGGATGGAGATAGAACAAGATGGAAGCTTCCCTGATAGCACCCTGCGGGATGAATTGTGCCATTTGCAGCGGCTATTTGAGAAACAAAAAACCCTGCCCCGGCTGTAAAGGAACTGATGAGAGTAAACCGGCCGGATGCC
>CAYLVC010000349.1:0-3409 GCA_964387005.1 uncultured Dehalococcoidales bacterium
AGGTTTATTATCAAACCCAGCTGGGCTTCTGAGACATTACCTCCCTCCACACGAATAGTCATCCAGCTTGATCCGGGAGCGGCTTTCGGCACCGGTCTGCATGCCACCACCAGACTATGCCTCCTGCGGCTGGAAAGACATCTCTCGAAGGGTATGTCCGTGCTGGATGTCGGGACCGGTTCAGGCATACTGGCTATCGCCGCAGCCAAACTGGGAGCCCGGGCCGTGCTGGCACTGGACATTGACTCGGTGGCTGTAAAAACAGCCGTAAGCAACTCTGCACTCAACGGCACAAACGAAATCATCAAAGTAAAACGCGGTACGCTCAGTGAACGTACCGTGAGAGATCACAAAGACTGTTTCGATATTACCGTTGCCAATATTACCGCCAGGGCTGTTTGCGACCTGGCAAAGGGATTTTACAAAACACTCAAAAGCGGAGGCTGCCTGGTAGTCAGCGGGCTTAACTCCCAGGGTCTGGATGAAGTATTAATCAGCCTGGCCATGGTGGATTTCACACTGGAAGCAATCGATCAATATGATTCCTGGTATGCGGTGGTTGCCCGAAAAAATTGAAAGCCTACTTTCTCCCTGCCAGGGGCAGGTTGATTGTGTTTCATTTAAGATAATTAATTGGCTTCCATACTAAAAAGCTTTCAGAAAAATATTATAAAAGGGGGAATGCTATGGATAATACCGAACTGGCAAATCTAATCAAAGGGCGCCGCTCGATCCGCTCCTGGCAGAATAAGCCTGTCCCTGAAGAACTGCTGTTACAAGCCCTCGAACTGGCCACATATGCGCCAAACGCAGGGAACCAGCAAAACTGGCAGTTTCACGTGATACTGAAAGCGGAAACAATCAAGGCCGTGGCAGAGGCGGTTCAAGCCAGCGCAGATAACATCGCTACCTGGCCTGAAACAGCCAAATTTGGTGATACAATAACCAAAATGCTGCAAAAAATAAGCCTTTTCCGCAGCGCTCCGGCACTGGTAGTAGTCTCTGCCAGCCAGTACCAGTCCGCAGTAGAGCAACTGGTCGCTTTAAGGGCAGAGACCGACCCCGAAGCCGGACTGATACGCGAGTGGAGGAATATCGCCAACAGCCGGATACAGTCTGTAGCATCGGCTGTTGCCTATTTCCTGCTGGTACTGCATCAGATGGGACTGGGAGCGGTCTGGATGACAGGGCCTTTACAGGCCAAGGGCGGGATAGAAAAGGTGCTGAATATTTCTGCTCCGATGGATGTTGTGGCCTTGATTCCGGTTGGCTATCCGGCGGAGAATCCCGCTCTCAAGGAAAGAAAACCAATCAAAGATGTGTGTGTTGTCATCAAGTAGCCATTTTCCAGTGCCTGGCTTTTTGTCTGAGTTCATCCGCGTTATGCATGGCTGCCTGGCTGTAACCCGGTCCGGCCAGCATGGCAGCCATTTCATCCAATCGCAGATCTTCCGTCAGTTCTTCCAGGCTGCTGGCAGTGCGGGCGCCGCTGGTTTCTTTGGTCACCCTGAAATGAGCATCTGCATAGGCGGCAATCTGAGGCAGATGAGTAACACAAACAACCTGGTGGTTTTTCGCCAGCCCTGACAGTTTTTGGCCGATAATGTCCCCGTTTCGCCCCCCTATACCGATATCGATCTCATCAAATATCAGCACAGGGGTTTTATCCACTTCGGATAATGCCCCCTTTAATGCCAGCGTAAAACGTGAGATTTCGCCTGTGGAAGCAATTCTGGACAGCGGCTTGAGTGGTTCCCCGGGATTGGTCGATACCAGGAATTCCACTTCGTCAATCCCTTCTCTGGTAAAAGCCAGCGACTGTCCAGCGGGACCTGCAAGACCGCCGGCGGTATTATTATGGATAATCGATACTTCGAACTGCACCTGTTTCATTCCAAGGTCGTCCAGCTCTTTTCTTACATCCCTGACAAGCTGGAGGGCTGACAGGGAACGGGCGGCTGAAAGCTCCTCTGCCGTTTTCCACATCTGCGTTTTCAGAACGGTCTGTTCTTTTTCCATCTGGCTTTGTATCTCTGAAGACTGTTCCAGTAATTGCACCTGTGTTTCGGTCTTAACTGCAAATTCAAGGATTTCTTCGATACTTTTACCGTATTTTCTTTTAAGGTTATAGATCTGTTCCAGCCTCTGCTCGATTTCATCGAGCCTATCCTGATTATGCTCCAATCTATCACCGTATTCCCGAACATCTCTGGCTATCTCTTCCAGGGAGAAAACTGCTTTTTGCAGATAGTCCAGCTGCTTTTGCAGCGAGTTGTCCAGCTGCACCAGTTTTTCCATAGCAACGACAGCCTCGTTGATCCTGGAAATAGCGGAGTAAGAATAAGATGAAGAGTCCGAATCAGAGAGTGCAAGGGATATACGGCTGGAATAATCTTTTAATTTTTCGCTGAAAGCGATCATGCGCCGCTCACTCTCCAGTTCCTCATCTTCTTTAATCCGCAATCCAGCCTGCTTGATTTCCTCAAGCTGATATCTGAGAAATTCTTCCCGGCGGGCAGATTCCTTTTGTGTCTCCTGCTGTTTTTTCAGGGTGGACTCGATTTCCTGAAGACGGTCAGCCTGAAGACTAAAGTGTTTTCTGAGATCCAGAGTATGAGCATAGGCATCCAGAAAATCAAGGTGATTCTTCTTATCTAAAAGGGAGAGATGCTCACTCTGCCCATGGATATCGATCAAAAACTGCCCGGTCTGGCGTAAAATGGCTTTCGTTACCGGGTGTCCGTTAATTCTGACGATTCCGGGTTTTTGTTTTCTGATCTCGTAGTTGATAACCAGAATTTCATCATCCTGTATAAGGCCTTTTTCACTAAGGAATTCTTTAAGAAAAGGATACCCGGCTTTAAGACTGAACATGCCTTCTACCAGTGCTTCGGCTGCTCCGTAGCGGATGACTTCTTCACCTGCTGTAGCTTTAAGCAGCATCTCAACGGCATCAATTATGAGGGATTTTCCGGAGCCGGTCTCACCGGTGATCACATTCAACCCGGCATCCAGCTTCCAGTTGATATCTTCGATGATCCCCAGGTTTTTTACTCTAAGTTCCAGTAACAAATGTACCTCTCAAGGTCCCAAAGGGATTGACTGAATTGAAACCAAGAATTATTTTAGCATGTTATCCACTGCTTGTAGAAGAGGTCTTTCAATCAGTAACCCGGTAATCCGATGCGGCTTAAACTTTGTTGACATAAATGACTATTTCGTATATAATATATACGGTGGTGTTGGGGAAACCACCAAAAGTACCTTTTTCATAGCACCTCCTTTGATAGCCTGCCTGTTCATACGGCAGGCTATCACATATGGCATGGAAACGGGTAAAAAGCTATTTCGAGGTGGTCAGTGCGGAGTGTCGTTTTCCCTATACCTTTAAACAGGCTACAAACAAGCT
>CAYLVC010000350.1:0-3394 GCA_964387005.1 uncultured Dehalococcoidales bacterium
GGCACAATTACCTCAGCAGTGTGTGACTATATCTGGGATATACTGGCTGATAAACGCCTTGATGAGGAAATTGAAACAAGTCCTTTAACTGAAATTACACAGGAAGAAAGCAGACAGATCGCTGAGGATTTTGTCAAGAACGGCCCTACTTACAAATTCGATAGCATCGAGGCCACGTTTAAATTTATTAAGGCCGATTCGTTAAGGACCCCGTTCGGTTGGCAATTCACCTTTGCATTTCAGAGTCAATATGCTGGATATGGTGATAGGACAGGACAAATACTGGCCATGGTAATTACAAAACATGAAGCCATCATCAACGTAGAGCAAGGTAAAATTACGGAGGCTGTAATGGACGAGAAATGGGACATGATTAAACAGAAAATGCTTGAGAGTTCTACTCCAACTCAGAACGAATACCCAATAAAAAACGAAGACGTTAGTTGGCAAATCGGAGAGACTATCATTGCTGCAACGATAACTCGCCCTGACGATCAGTCTGTTCACCCGGCAGTTGTCTTTGTAGCCGGCAGCGGACCGACCGACCGCGACTGGAATTCACCTCTTTTACCTGGAACAAATGGCAGTGCCAAGCTATTGGCTGAAGAGCTCGCGAAAAATGGATATGTAACGATCCGTTTCGATAAGAGATTTACCGGCCCTAATGCGGAGAGAAATATGCCATTCCTGGAAGGCAAGCTTAGTCTGGAAAGCCATGTTGACGAACTGGCCGGAGCTGTCGATACACTACTGGCTCGGGTGTATGTTAACCCAAACAAGATGTTCGTTCTGGCCAATAGTGAAGGCACAATTCATGCCATGAATTACCAACTAACGAGGGAGCATAAATTCATCGGACTAATACTCGAAGGAGTACCCGGGCGTACCCTGGTTGATGTGACTCACGCTCAGTTGGAAGCTCAAATGGCTGCACTTCCCAATGCGAAAGAAATCATGGACGGCTACGATAAGTTAATGGCCGACTTTCTTGAGGGGAAGCCATTTGTCGCTGATCCAATGCTTCCTGAGGTATTAAATCAAATTGTCCAGAGTCTATATGCACCCATCAATTTGCCTTTCTCAAAAGAATTCTTCGCACTGGACCCCGCTCCTTTACTCGGGAAAGTGACAGCGCAAACCCTGGTAATAATCGGTAAAAAAGATATCCAGGTGGACTATCAGCTCGATGGCGCTCCTTTGCAGTCTGCCACTCAAGGTCATGAAAACGTTAGCTTTGTCTATCCGGAAAACGCTAATCACGTTATAAAGTTTGAGCCTCGCCCTCGGGAAACCCTGACAGGCACTGATGGTTTGACATACAATGCCTCCGATCAAATCCTGGATCCTGATTCACTTCAGATAATAAAAAATTGGCTCATGCAAAACATGTAAAGCAGCTCTCGCCCTCTCACAGGGCTGTTGTTAAGTCAGCCCTGTGAGAGGGTCCCCGAAATAACGTATCAGATGTTGGGTTATACGAAAAGGATTAAATAATGACAGGCTATAATAACAAAATACTTTCTATTCAATCATTTCTGCGGAGGGCTGGACGTATAGTGTTAATCACATTTTCAATTTTGCTGGCCTGTATACTCATTCTTGTTGGGGTACTGCTGGCATGGAGCCCAGGTAAGCCAAAACCATTTCTCAATGAGAACGGAAAAGAAATGGCAAGCAGCATCTCTGAAAAAATTCATGTCAATATAAATGGGGTGGAGCAGGGGATGTTCATCAAGAGCAAGAACAAAGCGAACCCGGTGCTTCTTTTCATTCACGGGGGACCTGGCATGCCTGAGTACTTCCTAACCCAGAGTTACCCTACAGGCCTGGAGGAATATTTTACCGTCTGTTATTGGGAGCAGCGTGGCGCCGGGCTTTCCTTCAGCTCTGATATCCCGTCCGAGACCCTTACGGAGGAACAATTAATATCCGATACACTCGAAATAACAAATTACCTCCGCAAGCGCTTTGGTCAAGAAATGATTTATCTCATGGCACATTCGTGGGGGTCCTTTATTGGAATCCAGGCGGCGGCACGGGCACCGGAGATGTACTGCGCCTACATCGGCATGGCTCAGATATCATGGCAGCTTGAGTCAGAAAAATTGGCATACAAATATATGATAGAACAGTTTACGATAGCCGGGGATAAAAGAATGGTTCAAAAACTTGAAAAGTTTCCCATTACAAAAATGAACATCGTGCCCAATTCATACCGTTCTTTGCGCGATGAAGCTATGCACAAGCTTGGCATAGGTACGACGCACACCATGAAATCAGTAATCAGTGGTATCTTTTTACCGTCATTGAACTTTTCAGAGTATACATTAAATGAAAAGATTAACCTGTGGCGCGGGAAATGGTCGGTCTATTCAACCACTATGTGGAATCAGATGATTGAAAAGGACTTAATCGCCATGGTTCCGCAACTTGATATACCTGTCTATTTTTTTCATGGAATATACGATTATACATGTAACTATACTTTAGCCAAGGACTATTTTGAGAAGCTACAAGCGCCCTTGAAAGGATTTTACACCTTTGATCAATCTGCTCACAGTCCATTATTTGAAGAATCTGAAAAAATGCAACACATTTTGCAGAAGGACGTATTGGCAGGGGAGAACAATCTTGCAGACACAAAATGAGTTTTTTTATGTGGGGAATTTCCTACCGTACAGTACCACCCACCATTAGCAAATCCGTAATACAAAATAAATCCACTTTCAACACACGCCATAATCATGATACTCGTTCAATTAATATTTTGATTTGCTTGCATCGCGGTTTTCAGATAGCTTTCTCACCGGTCTATTTAGTACCTTGATTATGAACGGTTTTATTCACGCCTCAATACCTAATCTGTAAATTTTGATTTTGACTCTTTGCATAAAAATGATGCATACTAATGAATATAAGGAGGCAATATCATGAGAACAACTTTGAATATTGAAGATAATTTAATAGATAGAGCCTCAGAATTAACCGGTATTAAAGAAAAAACAACTCTGGTTAAACTGGGTCTGGAAGCGTTAATCGCCAGAGAAAGCAGTAAAAGGCTTGCGAAACTCGGAGGTACCGAAAAAGATCTGGAAATGATACCTCAATGATTGTACAATATTTACCCGCCATCAAAAACCTGCGGCTTTGCCCCGCACTAATTTAATTACCGGTTACCCGGGCTGCCAGCCAGTCCTTAATGGCTTTTAATCCCTCCGGGTCCAGCACTTTATCCGCAGCATTGTAGGTCAGACCATCAGCAGCGGTCAGGTCGGAGCGAGGCCGGGGTTCGTTTTTTAATACATGGTTGGCATTTTCCGGATAAACGAAATCCACATTGCTCATAGTCGCGGCGACCGCTTCCAGAGGTGCCCCGTCAAGCTGCCAGTCCACC
>CAYLVC010000351.1:0-3375 GCA_964387005.1 uncultured Dehalococcoidales bacterium
TTCCGGCGGCAGGCTTTTCTCCCGGCCCCTGACAAAAGGTACGATGCAGTAGGTGCAGAAATTATTGCAGCCGTCCTGGATCTTGATGAAAGAGCGAGTACGGCTGTTTTGGCTTGATCCCGTAGTCTGCCCGTTTGATTTCAGACAGCCCAGTTTTGCCAGTATCTGCGGGATGCTTTCCTTGTCATTATTAGCTATTACCATGTCCACCCCTTCCAGGGCAGAAAGACCGGCGCCGTCTCTCTGGGCATAGCAGCCTGCTGCGATAATCAGGGCTGAGGGGTTTTGCCGCCGGGCCATGCGCAGCAGATGGCGGGACTTGCGGTCGGCAATGTGAGTCACCGTGCAGGTGTTCAAAATGTAGATATCGGCCTCTTCCCCTGGCTGTACAAGGCTGCATCCGGCCTCTACCAGTTGCCTGGAAAGCTGCTCGCTTTCGGCCTGATTAAGCTTGCAGCCCAGGGTTTCCAGGGCTACCCTGGTGAAGTTACTCTTGCATGTTTGCGTGTTATCCAATCGCCTGAAACCATCCATCTCAATCCGCCGCTCCAGGGCTATTTATCAATACAATTTTACCTGTTTATCTGCGAAAAGGGTAATTCTACATCAAAGCATTCCCATATTTAAAAATGTGAAATGTCAGCGCAGCTCTGAAGCAATCCAATAACCGTATGATGAAAGTTCAGGAATATGCCGTTATTAATTTCTGATAGGTTATTCCGGCTAAGGTAGTGATTCTTCTTTACTTTACAAATATCAACAGCAGCGACAATTGACCTGTAGGGGCAACCCTCGCGGTTGCCCGGTGGAATGAATGAGCCGGGTGATTAAATCATCCGGCTCATTCGTGAGGTTATTTAATGATGGAGAGTTAGAGTATTTCAGTCTACATTATTTGAATTGCCGCGCTGGCCGAATCCGGGGAAGTCCGGCATCTGGGGGAACTGGCGGGGAATTGTGCCTGTGCTGGTTTCCGCCGGTTTTGCGCCCAGCGTCAGGATGATATTTTTCTCAGACCCGTCCCGCAAGATGGTGAGTGTAATGCTGTCGCCGACCTCCAGAGTATAGATATAAGCTGAGAGTTCCTCTACGCTGGATAGCGGTTTACTGTCGACTGCCGTGATTATGTCTCCCGTGACTCTGGTGGATCCGTCTGCGCTGAATGCAGCCCCTATCAGTCCGGCTGTGTCAGCCGGGCTGTCTTCTACCACGGACACGATATAGATGCCCTTTTCTACGGGGAGGTCCAGAGATTCAGCCAGGGGGGAGTTTATAGCCCTTCCGGCAATGCCGATCCAGGGCCGTTCGACCTGCTTGCCCTCTTTCAAATCATCCAGGGCATTCCGGGCTGTATTGGAAGGTATGGCAAAACCGATACCCTGGGCCCCGGTTGAGGTCGATTCTATGGCCGTATTGATGCCGATCACAGAACCGTTGGAGTCCAGCAGGGGACCGCCCGAATTTCCCGGATTGATGGCTGCGTCTGTTTGCAGCATTCCGTAATAGCCGCTGCCGCTGATCTTGCGGTTGATTCCGCTGATGATGCCCACGGTGATGCTGTTCTGGTAGCCGTAGGGACTGCCGAGAGCGATAGCCATCTGACCCGGTTTAACATTTGATGAATCGCCCAGCGTAAGGGGCGTAATGCCTGATACTTCTGCCGCGTTCACTTTAAGCAATGCCAGATCAAGGGTGGCATCGCTTCCTACCATTTCAGCCTCCATGCTTTGTCCGGTGCTGAGTTTAACCGTCAGGCTGCTGGCTCCGTCGATAACGTGTTGATTGGTCAGAATGTAGCCGTTCTGGCTGTCGATAATGAATCCTGAACCTTGCCCTTCTAGGGTATACCGTCCGAAAATGCCTGAAGTTGAATTCTGAGTTACTTCTATTTCAACTACGGCGGGACTGACGTTTTCATAGATTGATGTGACAGCGTTTTCACTGTATAAAGCCTGGTCCGCTGAAACCGTGCTGGTGCTGAAAAGGTCTCCCGCACCTACACCAAAAGCTGCGGCTGCAATGATCACTACAGCCAGCACTGCCAGCAACTTGCCTTTTAGTGAATTCATACCGTTAATCCTCCTGCGTTGTATTTTTGATCTATCTTCATCATAAAAAGTTATTGTTAAGAACTAATTAAGAATAGCTTTTATACCCTGCACTTGTTATAATTACACACTATGATAGTTGCCGTTACCGGGGCTTCCGGTCATATCGGTGCGAACCTCGTAAAGTCGCTTCTCAGGGAAAAGAAGCAGGTGCGCGCCCTGGTGCATTCCAGCCTGGAGGGATTGAATTATCCGGAGATTCATACTGTCCAGGGCAGTCTGGAAGATCCCTTATCTCTGATGAAAGTCTTCGATGGAGCGGATGTGGTCTATCATCTGGCGGCCAGGATATCCCTGTCCATGCATGATTGGCCTCTGGTGGAAGCCGTGAATGTGCTGGGCACCCGCAATGTGGTAGATGCCTGTCTGAAAAGCGGGGTTAAGAGGCTGGTCCATTTCAGCTCCATCCATGCCCTGGAACAGGAACCGATAAATTCCCTTCTGGATGAAAGCTGTTCTCTGGTTGAATCTCCGGATAATCCGCCTTATGACCGCTCCAAGGCAGCCTCCGAAAGGGAAGTACGGCGGGGAATTGAACAGGGACTGGACGCCGTAATTCTCAATCCCACTGCGGTGATCGGACCTTATGACCACCAGCTTTCCTACCTGGGTGAATTCCTGCTTACACTGGCACGGGGCAAGATGCCCGCCCTGGTGGAAGGTGGGTTTGACTGGGTGGATGTCCGGGATGTGGTCGAAGCAGCCCTGCGGGCTGAAAAAATGGCTCCTGCCGGAGCGAAATATATTGTTTCCGGGCACTGGGCCGAGGTAAGAGATCTGGCTGCGCTGTCCGGCGAAATACTGGGGATTTCAATTCCGGGATTCGTCTGTCCGGCCTGGCTGGCTCGCGGCAGCGCTCCCCTGGTGACTGCTTTTAACCGCATCACCGGCAACCGGCAGATTTATACCAGCGTTTCCGTCCGGGCGCTGACCCACTGCAACAGGCACATCAGCCATGATAGGGCTGAGCGCGAACTGGGATACCGGCCCCGCCCATTACGGGAAACGCTGGCCGATACTTTTCTCTGGTTTCAGGAAAAAGGGCTCCTGGACAAATCCCTGAAAATAAACAGGGACAGCCGGAAAATATGAGTGAAGCCAATGTCTTCAGGTATCTCCTGATAATCTGGTTCGCCATTGCTGCCGCGGTTTTCATCTCTCTTTTCTTTTTCACCGCTCCCTACGGCCGCCATACCACCCGGAAGTGGGGACGGACGGTTACCAGCCGCTGGGGCTGGATTGCCATGGAGTACGCTTCTCCGCTGGT
>CAYLVC010000352.1:0-1678 GCA_964387005.1 uncultured Dehalococcoidales bacterium
ATCAGAGTCCAGGTTGTATCTAGGCTGATATCGGAATAATTAAGAGTATCTATGAAATTGGAGGAAGGAGTTATCGAAAGTTTTGTGTTTAATTCTTTCCCAGAACCAATTACACCCTTTTTTGACGTGGATTCATTACTATGACCTACCGCTTGCACAGGGACAATCGTTATCAGAACAAGGACTAAGGCCAATAAAAACAACGAGGAATATCTTAAGAGTTTTCGCATTTATGCAAACCTCCGAAACAAAAACTATTTTCAACGGCACAATATGTAATTATGTAATATGGTAATTTTAAGTCTTTTGCAAGCTAACTACAATAGGCATCTTTTCTGAGCATATCATTATTATTCCTGGTATTTTTCCTTTTTAGCCTCGAATAATTGACTAATCGCAAAAACGAGTTTTTAATGAAATAAAAGCTCTTTATAAAGTACTAGATGTGGCGGTGAATTATGTCATTTAAGGGGATTTCGAACAAAGTTCCTAAAGTACGGTGTCCTGAGTGTGGTAAAGATTTTACTAAACCAGGTTTATCAGGCCATATGCGTTTTGTATACATCCCGCCACTGGATCCCGGCACGTAGTTCATTTACCCGAGTACTGTTATACCGGGTATACCCAGGATGGGATCACTGCGAAAGCTTGAAGGATCGATGAAGTCATCGTCAATGCGCCGATATACGACATCCACACGGGTGAATCCGTAAATTGTTTTAATTTGAACGTATCCGTCAATCACGGCCTGATCGCTGCCTTCTACGAGCCGTACTCCCATCTGACGACCCAGGGAGAATTGCTGGCCCGATAATAGGGCGGAACGGTTCACTCTATCTAATGAAAAATAGCGATTGTCCGCCTCCTCGGTTGATTTAACCAGTCGGATGCGGCTGATGTCCCTCTTTATTTCAGGCGTAATTTTCTGCTTGCCGCCCCGGATGGGCGGGATTGCGGCAGAGATATTGGGAGCAATAGCCGCTGCCACCTTCTCGACCCGCGCTATCTGTACCGGTGCTGCCAGCTCAATCTCCTCAGCCGGGGGAGAATCGATGACCAGCGTAGCCGATTTATCCGACATTACGGGCGTTTCGGAAATCTCGATATCGGCTTTGACTATCCTGTCTTCCGACAGGGGTATCTCGTCGGAAGCGTCATCCCTCAGCTCATCGAACATACGGTTGTAGTGGAGCCAGGCCTTCTCGTCATTGTCGAATTTAACCAGGGTTTCGGGCTGATTGCCGGAGAAAGCCCGCTCGGAAAGATTGGCTGAACCGACAATGACCCGGGTATGTCCTTCAGCACCCGACAGCAGATACAGCTTGGCATGGGCCACATATTTTCGCATGACATAGAAATGCACCCCGCCGGAGTGGACCTTCTCCAGAATATGAACATGCCGGCTGTCCTTCAGACCTATGATGGCCGCCCGCGTATCGCTGACAACTACTTTTTGGAATGACAATATGTCTTTAATATCCCGCAATACGCCCTGATAGCCGAATATGCACTCGAAATTGCCGAATGAATATTTGTCCAGCATCCTGACGATGGCGTTAACGCTGGCGGAATAGGTCAATACCCGCAGACAGCTATAACCCTCGAACAGTTCCCAGGTAAACTTCTGTTCATCCAGGAACTGAGCATTAACTACGCGAAGACCGCTGCCGTCATCCAA
>CAYLVC010000352.1:1688-3375 GCA_964387005.1 uncultured Dehalococcoidales bacterium
TCCAAAAAAAGCCCGGCCTGAACTCCGGGAGTGACACTGTCGTCACCAAACAGCCTGTCAGTTGACATACCTCTTTTTAATACACCTCATGAAGCTTTAGATTAATGGTATTAGGTGAGCAGAAAACTGTCAAGAAGAACAGCTCAGGACTCCCCGGAAAACAGGCGGTGCAAGCGGAGAAATAGAGTAATTATCATTGCATTTATTTTTTTGCCTTCTGATTATCTATCTGATCTGTTGTGATTACCCGGATGCCTAAATTCGCCATAAAACGTTCCATGAAATGTGCAGAAATTTTCTCCAGGTCTTTTCTCCCGCCCTGGAACACCAGCATGGGAGATTTTTCAAGGACATCAGTGCCGGTTTGGAGAAAATCATAGCCTGGTTTTACCTCATGAACCTGTGTTAACGTGACTGAAAGAGTGTTCATCAAACCATCTAAATCCAGTTTATTATGTTGTTTTTCTTTTTTTTCGAGTACCTGTTGAATTATGTGCCTGGCAAGTGTGGAAGGCCCCATCCCTTGTTCAGATGCCATAGCTTCCAGCTTGTTGCGAGTTTTACTGTCCAGTCGGATAGCTATCATACTGTCTTTAGCCCTTTTTATCTGAACTTTCTCCATTTCAGGTTCATCTACCAGATCGAGAGGACTGTGCTGGTCCCAGTACTCCGCTTCCTGTTTTTCATTTTCGAATTCCGGTAACTTGTTGTTTTCCGTTTTCATTATTCAGGTTCCTTTTTTTTCAGTAGATCGGACTATTTTCTGCTCTTCAGATAATATTTTCTTTCTTTTTCGACCATGTCTCTGGCAGTAATCACTTTATAACTTCCTTTTCCGGTTTTTCTTCTTACCACTACGAAAATAAAACGTCCGGCAATAGTACAGCCGAATACCCAATAAGAACCGGACCTACCTTTAATACAATATGGATTATCTTCAAAAATTGCCTCCTCCACCTCTTCAGCTGTTAAGTTGTGTTTTTGCCAGATTTTGTCGATAACCGTCTGAGTCCAGATCAGAGGATAGGAAATGAAAATCATCGGGACCTCCGTGTATTACAATGTATTACATTTGAGAAAAGCTGTCAAGTGATAAGAAAGGCGGCGCACACATGATAAAGGCCGCATTCCCAGGCGTACAGCACCGGTTGCCGGATGCGATAATCAGTTTGTAGCTTTATGAGTGAATTTGAGATGCCCCGCAGGTTGCTGCGGGGTTCATTCACTTTTTACTTTCCCGGTCTTCGAGCCAGCCGGAGAGGCAGACACCGCAGTCTTTATCTATCTTGCGGGCAAAGGCTGCGGGGTATTTCTTCTTCCATCCGTCCATTTCCTCATCCGTCACCTTCTGCACTTCAACCAGGAAGCCGGAAACGGCCATGCCGGTGGCATTCCTTGAGATGTTGGCATGAGGAGAAATCAGGTTGATAGCCCCGCCGCGGTCGATGCCGTTGGGATCAATCGGGTCGAAGCGTGCACCGTGGTCCATATAGGCCACCCCCGGTATGACGCGCTCGGTAACATAGGCGCCACCCAGGACAGTGCCCCTCTCGTTGAAGACCTTGACGATATCACCGTGCCTGATGCCGCGCTCTGCGGCAGTGGAGGTATGCAGCCAGACCGGTTCATATTGGTAGCCGTCCCCGGCGCGCACCTTCATGGTACCGATCTCACGGTCCCAGATGAT
>CAYLVC010000353.1:0-3368 GCA_964387005.1 uncultured Dehalococcoidales bacterium
ACTACGCCAAAGAATTCAAGAGCCTCGACCTGGCGGCGGTGAAGAATGACCTCCGTGAGCTGATGACCAGGTCCCAGGACTGGTGGCCGGCGGACTTCGGCCACTACGGGCCCTTGTTTATTCGCATGGCCTGGCACAGTGCGGGAACTTACCGTATAGGTGACGGCCGCGGCGGCGCCGGCAGCTGCCAGCAGCGTTTCCCGCCTCTCAACAGCTGGCCTGATAACGCCAACCTGGACAAGGCTCGCCGGCTGCTCTGGCCGGTCAAGCAGAAATATGGCCGGAAAATATCCTGGGCCGACCTCTTGATTCTTGCGGGCAATGTTGCCCTTGAATCGATGGGATTCAAGACCTTCGGCTTTGCCGGCGGCCGTGAAGATGCCTGGGAGCCGGATGAGGGGGTCTACTGGGGTTCCGAAACCACCTGGCTGGGTGGTGACAAACGCTATACAGGGGAGAGGAACCTGGAAAATCCTCTGGCCGCCGTTCAGATGGGCCTTATTTACGTCAACCCCGAAGGCCCGGATGGCAAACCGGAACCACTGGCTGCTGCCCATGATATCCGCGAGGTCTTTGCCCGTATGGCGATGAATGACGAGGAGACTGTAGCTCTCATTGCGGGCGGACACGCCTTCGGCAAGACTCACGGCGCCGGCGATCCGTCGCTGGTAGGCCCCGAGCCTGAAGCTGCACCCATCGAGGAGCAAGGTCTGGGCTGGAAAAGTAAATTTGGCACGGGTAAAGGCAATGACACGATTACCGGAGGCCCGGAAGTCATCTGGACCAATACGCCCACCAAATGGAGCAACAACTTTTTCAGGATTCTGTTCAGCTTTGAATGGGAACTGACCAAAAGCCCCGCGGGCGCCTACCAGTGGAAGCCAAAAGGAAATGCCGGCGCAGGCACCGTGCCGGACCCCCACGACCCGTCTAAACGCCGTTCACCGGGCATGCTGACCACCGACCTTGCCCTGAGGTTTGACCCTGTTTACGAAAAAATATCAAGGCGCTTCTATGAGCATCCGGAACAGCTGGCGGATGCCTTCGCCCGGGCCTGGTTCAAGCTGACCCACCGTGATATGGGCCCGCGCACGCGCTATATCGGTCCGGAGGTCCCGGCAGAAGAGCTTATCTGGCAGGACCCAATTCCTGCCGTCAATCATGAATTGGTCGACGATAAGGATATTGCCTTCCTTAAGGGAAAGGCACTGTCTTCAGGACTGTCTGTCTCTGAACTGGTTTCATCCGCCTGGGCCTCAGCTTCTACCTTCCGGGGCTCCGACAGGCGGGGTGGGGCTAATGGCGCCCGTATCCGCCTGGCGCCGCAAAAAGACTGGGAAGTCAACCAGCCTGCCCGGCTGGAGAAGGTGCTCAGGATTTTGGGTGACATCCGCAGTGCATTCAACAGCGCTCAGTCCGGCGGCAAGAAGGTATCACTGGCTGACCTGATCGTTCTGGCCGGTTGCGCCGGTGTCGAGCAGGCTGCCGGAAATGCCGGATATGCCATTACCGTTCCTTTCACCCCGGGGCGAATGGACGCTTCGCAGGAACAGACCGATACGGATTCCTTTGCCGTCCTCGAGCCGAAAGCCGACGGCTTTCGCAATTACCAGAAAGCCCGCTATTCTGTTTCAGCCGAGGAACTGATGGTAGATAAGGCGCAATTGCTGACGCTGACTGCACCTGAAATGACAGTTCTCATCGGCGGCTTGAGAGTCCTGGATGCTAACTTCGCTAAGTCAAAGCACGGCGTTTTTACTGATCGCCCCGGCATTCTGACCAACGACTTCTTCGTGAACCTGCTAGACATGGGCACGGTTTGGAAGCCGGTATCGGACGAGGGAGATGTTTTTGAAGGGCGAGACCGGGCAACGGGCGAACTTAAATGGACCGGCACGCGCGTAGATCTGGTATTCGGTTCAAACTCCCAGCTCCGGGCTCTGGCGGAAGTCTATGCCAGTTCGGATGCGCAGCAGAAATTTGTCCAGGACTTTATAGCAGCCTGGAACAAGGTGATGAACCTTGATCGGTTCGACCTCGCCGGATCATAGCATGCAGGTTTTCGCGAATTTATGAATTGTATTCTGAATAGCGAAATAAGTGGTAGGCAGTTAGAAAAATGCAGGTGCAGTGAAAAAATGTAACCTGTTTGATACAAAGGCTATGCGCGAAATAGGCATGCTTCAACTGGGTTCCTGAAAGCCGGGGTGGGTGTGAGATGGTGTTAATGAAATTTACATCTCTATATATTGTACGGCAGCGCCCACCCTTTGTTCCGCTCAATAGCGAGGCTAATCCGGTAGCACTCTATTTGGGTACCATGAATTCCTTGCCGTGTCCCGGAATAATAAAATCAGCCGCGTCTAGCAGGTGCTTGCGGCTGTTTTTAAGGATATCCTCGTTTTGCGCTATGGGGTCTCTGTGATCGATCAATGATTGGGTATCCGTTTTTTGCTCCTGGCCGTCTTCCCACCAGAAAACGTCGCCGGCCACGGCATATTTACCTGATTCCGTATTGATCAAAAAAGAGATATGTTTATCGGCGTGACCCGGTGTGTGCAATACCCTTATTCCGGTATCCGGGACGAGCACCGTACCGGGTTGTGTCCCCCGGAGCGGAAATAGTCTGGAGACACTATAAACCTTATCCCTGTCAAACAGCCGGCCGTTCCTGGAATGGTCGTAATGGGAATGAGTCACAACCACTATATCGATATCCTCAGGGCGCAACCCTTCTTTCAGTAACGCCGATTTCAGATTATCGGGACCGCACCCTGGGTCAATCAGGACCAGCTTGCCGGCGGATTTCACCAGGACAGTAGTTGATGTTGCGTTCCACCTTCTATTTTCTTTCTGTTGAGCAAAACCTTGAATTAGTATTTTGATTGTATCTACAGCCAATTGGTCTCTCCATTTTCAATTATTACGGCGTTGCCGGCAAAACCGGTTATGGATGTACCCGGAAATGACATATAGTGTAACGAACAATAATAGAACAGAATGTATTGCTGAGACAAAGCCAGGCCGGATGATGCAGGTTTTCTCTTTTGAAATCACAAACATTTGCCCTGGATGTTCGGCAGTCAGTGGAGGTTTAAATACGGCTTGAAAAAGTTCGATAATGTTTATTACGGAAAGGCAGGAGCCTGTGAGTGGATTCGAGAATACCGCTTGGCTCGCTGCGTGGTCATTCACTCCGGCTAAGGTCCTGTAAAATCGTCTACATCGGCTACATACCGGCTGTCAAACCATTTTTTCGTTCGAAAGATGTATTCTTCCAGGCTTTTTATTTCCCACTTACTCTTACAGGTCCAATTCTCAGCAACATCATAAGCAGCCATAATTTTTTGTTTTATTTCTTCAACCGG
>CAYLVC010000354.1:0-3367 GCA_964387005.1 uncultured Dehalococcoidales bacterium
GCAGCCTGTTTTCTATTTCCCCGGCCTGCGACTCCCCCTGGAGAGAGATGATCCCGATGGACTTGCCGGCATATTTTTCAGACGAGCACATTTCGACTATCAAATCGACTGCGGCCTCTGCCTCCGGAGGATTCACAACGTTATTGGCGGTACCTTCGCGGTAACCGTCTTTCACATATTTCAAAATAACGGGATCAAGCCGGGCTGGAGGATATTGACGGAGGGGCTTAAGGGGCGTCCCTGAATAACAAAGCCGGTTGGAGAACTGGATTATTTCGGGCATGCAGCGGAAATGCTCCCGCAACACGATCCTGTCGTGGAAAAGCAGACCTGCAAAATCAAAGATACTGGTCTGAGGGACATAGAAACCCTGAAAAGGTATTCCTTCCAGGTATCTCTTACCCAGTGTATCTATATTCTCCTGGAGCTCTCCAATGGCTTCGGGGTTTATTTGCTGGTCATCTCCCACGATAATGCATTGTTTAGCCAGGTATTGAAGCACCAGACCTTCGGGTCCAGTCTGACTGGCTTCGTCAATGATGACAACATCGAAACACTCCGGCGAAGGCGGAACGGTCTCAAACACGCGATGAAGCGGCATAATCCAGGCCGGGATAGCTCCGCGGCAGTTATCCATGGCTTCCTGTGCCTGTTTAAGCCACCTGGGACGTGTGACAGCGGTCAACGTCTTTGGCATTCTCTGCATGGCTTTAGCCCAGGCATTAAGGTTAGACCTCTGGAAGGGGGTCAGTTTCCGCAGGCAACTATCCCAGGCTTTCCCGGCAGCCAGCCGTGAGGTCAATCCCTGTTCTTCTGCCGCATACTGAGCGAGCATTGCCTCCAGCTCATCTTCATCGTGTTCCCGGCTGTAGTCTTTCAGCCACTTATCCGCCAGCTTCCAGTTCCAGGCTGACTCAAGAACAGCAGCCCGCTCGTCCCAGTATTTTTCGCAAAATGTGGTTTTCAAATCGTTTTCGAGTTCAGGCGCCGCCGACTTAAGCCGCTCAGCAAGAGCCTCCCGCCGGGATAGAGTCAGACGGGCCTGTTCGATCGACTCCAGTTCTGACAGGCACTGCGCCCACAACCGGGCATCGCGTTTTTCCAGGGCAGCAACCAGGCTGTTATTGAGAACATGAGTCCCGGGTTTCGATTGAACCACCCGGACTTTTTGGAGAACGTTTTCCCATCCTGCCCGGACCTTTCCCAGGGCAATTTCTGCCTCTGAAGCCTGAATATCCAGTACCAGTTCCTCAATTTCTTCAGGTATATGCCATTGCGGCTCCGGCAGACCGGAAACCGGCTTTAAACATTCTTTCACCCTGTCCAGGTGTTTTTTCAAACCAAGTATCTGAGAGAGCGCTTCCTGCCTTTCCCTGAGATAACCTACCTGAAGCACAGGAGATACGTCTTCTCTGCTGTCTTTCCCCCGGAAAGCCGACCAGAGAAGATCCAGCTCATCCGCAGTTTCCAGATATACAATCAGCTTTTGAAGCTGGTCTTGAGTGTTGCACAGCCGGCCATTGACCTTTACTTCATCCGTAATGTAGCGATTTTGCCGGACTACCCTGGCGGCAAAAAACATCCACCCCATTCCCCCACCTGCATTCAGGTGTTCCAGCAGATCAGAGGCATCCCCCTTGAGTTTTCTCCTGTCCATATTTTCACTTATTTGTATTTCCAGGGTCTGGGCTACCTGGACCTTTTTTTCCAGTCCATCCATGTATTTATTCAACAGCTCACAGAGGTTGCCCCAGGGCATATCGTTTCCATTCAGCACCTCCATAACAGCCTGACCTGTCCAGGCAAACCGGTTGTTTATGCGGCTTCTGGCGGAAAAAAGAGCGGAAACCGCCTCATGCAGGGCGGACAGACTATCTTCAGGCAACTGCCGGAGAAGGCGGCAGCGCAGGGAATTGCGCCTGAGCTCGAGCCTTTCTATCTCCGCCAGCGCCTTTTTTTCGTCTTCATAAATTTCCAGGAAATGAGCAACATCCGGCAGACTGTCACGGTCCGGCAGGTCCTTTTTAAGTTCAAGGCAGTATTCCGGGGGCATTTCCCTGTAAAGGCGCAGCAACTCCTGCATTTCCGGAGAGGACAGGGGACAGACCTGTCCGGTTTCCACATGGTCTTCAAGCCAGTTGAACCGGGCTTCTTCCTCCGCCACCCTGCGGGCGATTTGTTGAGCGGTGCCGCGGTAAACTCCACAGGCAATTTCATGCTGATATGTATCTATTTCCCGCAGTTCACGCAGAAGTCTTTCCGTACCGGCTTTTTCCTTCTTTTCCCTGTTCAGTTGGACTTCCAACTCAGCAATAAGAGCTGTACTTCTGACCGTGTCCCAATCGGAATGCCTGCGGTTGATCTCTCCCACCGAATTTTCGAGTTCCTTTCGCGCAGTTTGGTCATTGCCCAGAAGTGTCACACATAAAGCCCGGGTTTCAGCCGGGATTTTTTCTTTAAGTACTTTAAGAGCCCGGGGCGTCTGGCTGGTAACCAGCACCCTTTTCCCTTCAGCCAGCAAATGGCAGACAATATTGGCTATGGTATGACTTTTGCCGGTACCTGGCGGCCCCTGTACCAGAACGCTGCTGTTACGCCTGATTTTGCTGACGATCTGCTCTTGCTCTTCGTTAGTCGGGAGAGGGAGGTAAAGTGCGCCGCCTTTAACCTGTTTGGGGCCTGGTTCTCCACTTCCCGTGATATTGCTGTCATTGTTGTCAGGTTCCCGGCAGAGTATTTCAATACCCGCAGGAATTTGGCCGCCGCCGGAAATATCATCAACAATTTTCCCCAGGCATTGTACCTGGCTTCTCTGGGTCCGCATACGCAGTATTACTGCCGGGGCAAAGGTCAATACAGGGTCTTTGGTGACCTTATCCGGCGGAGACACTGAATCCGAGTATGCAGCCAGCGGGCTGAGTGAATTGACAAAACTCCTCAGTATCTTTTCAATTCCGGCCCTGTCCCAGGGCGATTCCCCGAACGAGTCCAGCAGTGATTCTATTTCCTTCAGGTGATTCAGCGGAGGCAGGCAGCTTTGCTCGATCATATCTGTCTCAAGATGGAGTTTCACTCCCTCTGGCGCAGCCTGGACTTCGAATTTTGCCCGGAAAGCGTCAAAGGATAATTGTGCATCACCCACCAGAATGTGCCGCCTGATTATCCGGTTATTGGGGGTCTGCCAGGTCAGCAATCCCAGACCAAGAACCAGTTCATAGCGCTCACTCAGTCTTTTTAGCTGCTGGTGGATTAAAAACAAACGCAGATAGTTTTTGGCAGTGACAGTCCACTGCCTGTGCTCTAAAATCCAGGGTTCCCATTGTTCCTTTTTCCACAGATCCCATTCTTCTGATATCTCAGGGTGATC
>CAYLVC010000355.1:0-3364 GCA_964387005.1 uncultured Dehalococcoidales bacterium
TGACAGACGGTCTGGTAGAGGCTGCCCACTCTTCAACTGAAAGACCGCCAGCCGTCTGATTTGCAGCCGTTATTCTCCCTGTTTGAGGCTGATTTGTGCCCTCGATTCGGTCGAAGATATTCATGCTAATCATTCCTGATCATCAATCGCATTCGCTTAATACTCCTATTCGCTTATTGACCCAATTAAATGCTTGTAGTATGATAGTGGCGGAAATTCGAGGGCTATCCTTTCAATCTTCTCTATAGCAGTAACCTGCCGAAACTTAAAATAAGCGGGTAGATTGTGTATGTTTTTAGGTCTGCCTTAAAAATAGGACAAATAGTATAGGAGGTACAAAAGGAAACATGCCTGGAATATTTTGGGTGGTGCCGGTGGCGTGTGTGATAACCATCCTGTTTGCCATCTGGTTGGTTGTTACCACACTCAGACGCAGCCAGGGTACGCCGGAAATGAAAAAAGTGGGCGACATGATTTACGAAGGCGCCCAAGCATTTCTGAAACGCCAGTACAGTACTATCGGTATTTACGCACTTGTGGTGGCCGTTATTATCGCAGTAGTGGTCGGCGTGCTGCAAGGCCAGAGGGGTCTGGAGGATGTAACCGCCCTGGGCTTTGCCGTGAAAACGGGTATTGCCTTCCTGATAGGCGCGATTTGTTCCGGTGTAGCTGGGTTTATCGGTATGATTATCGCGGTCAAATCCAACGTCCGCTGTGCCGCAGCTTCCCAGAAAAGCCTGAATGAAGCAGTGCAAACAGCCCTGCGCGGCGCGGCCGTACCGGGCTTTTTAATCGTAGTCCTGAGCCTGATCGGTGTTGCCGTGATCTTCTTTGCCTACGGCGGCAACAGTGCTCCTGAGACTGCTCCGCATCTGATCCTGGGCTTTGGTTTCGGCGCAAGCTTCGTGGCCCTCTTTGCCCAGCTCGGCGGTGGTATCTATACCAAGGCCGCTGATATGGGTGCAGACCTGGTAGGTAAAGTAGAAGCTGGTATTCCTGAAGATGATCCCCGCAACGCAGCCGTTATTGCCGACCTGGTTGGCGATAATGTCGGCGACTGCGCAGGCCGCGGCGCCGACCTTTTTGAATCCACGGCGGCTGAAAATATTGGCGCCATGGTTATTGGTGTCACTCTCTACCTGGCGACTGCCAATATCGCCTGGATTATCTTTCCGCTGGTTGTCCGTGCCTTCGGTCTCATTGCCTGCATCATCGGTATCCTGTGTGTTAAAGTCAGAGGCAATGAGAACCCCATGAACGCCCTGAACCGGGGTTATTATGTCTCTATTGGTCTTAGTGCCATTGCCATGGTAGTGACCGTCTGGGCGATGCTGGACGGAGCTCCCGGCGGCTGGGCATGGTTAGCCGGAGCCGGCCTGATCGGTATTCTGGCCAGTATCGTAATTGTGTTCGTTACCCAGTATTATACAGAAGGTAAATACAGGCCGGTGAAATCCATCGTGGAAGCCTCCAAGACCGGTCCGGCCACCAATATTGTAATGGGTGTGGCTGTAGGTTTTGAAAGCACTCTCTTCACCGCGTTGATCATAGGTATATCTTTGCTGGCCTCCTATTTCATGGGAAGCCAGGCCCTTGGCGGAATGGCTGGCATCAGTCCTACCGCAGCAGGTGCTTTCGGTACAGCTATTGCCACCATGGGCATGTTAATGACCTGCTCCTTCGTTCTGACCGAGGATACCTTCGGCCCCATCACGGATAACGCCAACGGCGTTAATGAATTTGCCCATGCCGGGCCTGAAATCAGAAGGATAACCGACCGTCTGGATGCGGTGGGCAACACCACCAAAGCCCTGACCAAGGGTTATGCCATGGTCTCTGCCGGTCTGGCCGCCTTCCTGCTCTTCCAGGCTTACCTGGATAGGGTTGCCGTCCTGCGTGATGTCAAGGTTGACGGTGTTTTACAGACGTTCGAGAATGTTAACCTGGTCAAACCGGACGTTTTTGTGGGCGCTCTGCTGGCTGCCATGCTGGTCTACTTCTTCTGCTCGCTGGCCATACGTGCCGTCAGCAAGACCGCTGCCAAGATTATCGAAGAGGTCCGCCGCCAGTTCAAAGAGAACCCCGGAATTATGAAAGGCACTGTCAAACCGGACTATGCCCGCGCAGTGGATATTACCGCCAAAGCTGCACTGAGGGGCATGATCGCTCCGGGACTGTTGCCCGTTCTGGCCCCCATTGTTATTGGTGTGATCTTCAGATTGATTCCCGAAGCAGCCGGTTATGATGCCGCCATGGTGGTAGCTGCCGTGCTGATGGTTGGTACAATCGGTGGTATTATGATGGCCTCCTTCATGAACAACGGTGGAGGCGCCTGGGATAATGCCAAGAAATACATCGAAGATAATCAGTTGAAAGACGCAAATGGCAAGGTACTGGGCAAAGGCTCAGCTCCTCATGCCGCTGCCGTGGTCGGCGATACCGTTGGCGATCCATTCAAAGATACTGCTGGTCCCTCGGTACACGTGCTGGTCAAGCTACTGGCCACCATTGCACTGGTTATGGCCCCCCTGTTCGTCTAGAAACAGCTTTAGTTAAAGGTTGGAAAAGCCCCCCTCCCGGTCAGGGAGGGGGGCTTTGTGCTGGTATGGTGTATCTTAATTACCGTTATCTTATAAATCGTTCTATTCCGTTGAAAAACGGAATACAGTCCCCTCACTTTCGTGTATTGTGGATACCGGCTGTCGCCGGTTTGCTTGATCCAATATCGCACCGGGTGCTATGCTGTGGTCATTCAACGGAAAATAATCACCGGAGGAAAACTTATGCCGCAGAATACCCTTGAACGCCTGCGGGTGGAGCTGCGTTCGCAGGCAGATGAAAAAACCAAAAACAACTATTCCCGCTTTTTTAAGGAGAGCGTCACCTATTACGGCGTGAATACCGCTGTAGTAGAAAAAATGGGCAAGCAGTATTTCTCTGAAATCAAACATCTGGATAAGGCAGCCGTTTTTAGCCTCTGCGAGGACCTGTTCAAGTCCGACTATTGCGAAGAGGCTTTTATTGCCTGCGGCTGGGCCTACCGCCAAAAGGCTGGATTTGAAGCCGGGGATTTCGCCCTCTTTGAAAAATGGGTTGCTCTCTATGTCCATAACTGGGCGGTTTGCGATACCCTCTGCAATCACACTATCGGTTCGTTTGTAGATAAATTTCCTCAATATCTTGAAAACTTGAAACAGTGGAGCAAATCGGAGAACCGCTGGCTGCGCCGGGCTTCCGCCGTGACCCTTATCATCCCCGCCAAAGAAGGCAAGTTCCTTGAGGATATTTTTGAAATAGCCGACAGCCTGCTGATGGACCGGGATGACCTGGTGCAAAAGGGTTACGGCTGGATGCTGAAGGAAGC
>CAYLVC010000356.1:0-3355 GCA_964387005.1 uncultured Dehalococcoidales bacterium
GGTGTTAATATTTTTAGAACATAAGGCTGAGGAGGATAAATATGCGTTTTGATAACAGAGTAGCCATTATAACCGGGGCTGGGGCCGGGATGGGACGTTCTGCTGCGGTTGCTTTTGCCCGTGAAGGAGCTTATGTCTTCATTAACGACGTTAATGCCGTGAGCCTGGAAGATACCGCTCGAGAAATACGCTCCGCCGGAGGAAGGGTTACCGCCCTGGCCGGAGACGCAGCTAAAAGCCAATGTGTGCAAAATGTGGTTGAAAAAGCCCTTGAACACTCAGGCCGGATTGATATCCTCTTCAACTATGTCGGTGGTATGCCGCCCGGTGTTGTTTTTGAGTCTTTTTTAACCGATAGCGAATCCATCTGGGACCCCGTACTGGACCTTAACCTCAAGCCTACCCTCAGGTTTACCCGGGCTGTTCTGGGCAATATGATTAAAAACCGCTACGGGAAAATCATAAATACCGGATCCGGAGCGGGCAGGACGGGTGTTCCGGGCATGGCCCTCTACTCGACCGCCAAGGGCGCAGTGATAGCCTTTACCAAAGCGCTGGCTAAAGAGGTAGCAGGAAATAATATCAACGTGAATTGTATTTGTCCCGGACCTGTAGCTACTCCGGCCCTGCTGGAAAGCCCGCCTGAGGCCCTTAAAGAATATGAATCATCCAATCCCATGCGCAGGCTAGGACAGCCGTCAGAAGTAGCCGCTGCCGTCCTTTTCCTTGCCTCAGAAGAAGCCTCCTTTATTACCGGGCAGGCACTTAGTATCGATGGAGGCCTGGTCATGATTTAGTGCTATCCCGCCTCTTCGTCATCAAAGTCCGGTTCATAATCAAGGTCTGGTCCGGGATCTTCCTCAGCCCGCTTTTTTGAACGGCGCTGTGAAGGGACAAGCCCTTTAAAAATAGCTTCTTTAAGAGTGCTGACTGCGCTTACCCGGATTTCTTTTTGTGGAGGCAGAGACTTCATACCGCTGCGGGGTACAAGGCACTCCTTGAAGCCAAGACGGGCCGCCTCTGTAATGCGCCTCTCCAGTTGCGGAACGCTGCGCAGCTCCCCATTAAGACCTACCTCGCCCATTACCACCAGTCCGGGTCTCACCGCGGATTCGTAAAAACTGCTGGCTATCGACAGGGCAATGGACAGGTCGGCAGCCGGTTCTTCTACCTTTAAGCCCCCCGCCGCGTTGACCAGTATATCCTGGTTCCCCAGCCTTAACCCGGCCCTCTTGGTCAATACCGCAATAATCATCAGCAGCCGGTTGAAGTCGATTCCGTTTGCCACCCGCCGCGGCATGCCGAAATATGAGAGGCTCGCCAGAGACTGTATCTCTATCATCAGCGGACGGTTGCCTTCCATAATCGGCACGATGGCTGAACCTGTGTTTTCTTCATGTTCCAGTATGAAGGCCTGTGAGGGGTTCTCCACCTGTACCAGTCCCTTTTCCTTCATCTCAAAGACACCTACTTCATTGGTGGAGCCGAATCGGTTCTTGACACAGCGCAGGAGCCGGTATGAGCTGAAGGGTGTTCCTTCAAAATAAAGTACTGCATCTACAATGTGTTCCAGCGCCCTGGGTCCAGCTATGTCTCCGCTCTTGGTAATATGTCCCACTATGAATACAGGTACCTCTTTGGACTTGGCCCATTGCATCAGGCGTATGGTGCATTCGCGTACCTGGGTGACGTTGCCCGGTGTGCCGCTGACGTCCGCCAGACCCACGGTCTGAATGGAATCGATCACTACAAAACCGGGGCTTAAATTATCCAGTTCGGCCAGGATAATCTCAAGGTCCGTTTCAGACAGAAGATAGAGATTATCTCCGCTTATTCCCAGCCTCTGGGCGCGCAGCTTTATCTGTTGTTCGGTCTCTTCGGCGGATACGTAAACGGCGTTGCCCCGCAGTCCGGCGATCATCTCCGCTGCCTGAAGCAGCAAAGTTGATTTACCGATTCCGGGCTCGCCTCCGATGAGTGAAATAGAACCGGCTACCAGACCTCCCCCCAGTACCCTGTTCAGTTCTCCCAGCGGCAGAGGGGTGCGGTCGGCTTTTTTGATTTCAATATTGTTCAGCTTGCGCGCAGGCGAACCTCTTACAGTTACCTTGTTGGTCGGCCCGCTGCTGACGGTGGTTTCAACCAGGCTGTTCCAGGCCTGGCATTCCGGGCAGCGCCCCATCCATTTGAGGCTGGTCTTGCCGCACTGCTGGCAGACAAAATTGACTTTAGTCCTGTCTGTTTTTGCCATATCAATTTATGAAGACTGAATGTTTTGCGATATACCGTCTTTTGGTGTCATGCTGGAGGCCTGATTTATCCTTTTATCCAAATCAGGTCGAAACATCTCAGGGTGGGGTTAACACATCCGCAACTAATTTTGTCGTTATATTATAGTAATGTACTGCATTTTATCCGTGTTAGCAAGCCGCCGAATTGAAATCTGGCTCACCCTGAACAAGTTATCCTGCTGTGCTTGATTTTGCAGGAGGTTGGTGAACTTCGTGGAAAACTATCTCGCAATGGATTAACTATAACGATATAAGTGCTATAATACATGATATGAAGTTTGCCGTTGTGGCCGATATCCATGCCAATCTCACCGCCTTTGAAGCTGTTTTAAGGGATATCGATGACAGGGGTGGGGTTGATGAACTCTGGTGTCTGGGTGATATAGTGGGGTACGGTCCCGATCCTCACCAGTGCATCAGCCGTGTTCGAGAAATTTGCTCTTGCTGTGTTGCGGGTAATCATGATTGGGCGGCCGCGGGGAAAGTAGACCTGTCAAATTTTAATGCTGAAGCCGCCGCCGCCGCCCGCTGGACCCGCCTCCAGTTAACTTCAACTGAGATAGAGTACCTGGCTGAACTGCCCCTGGTGCAGGAAAGGGATGCTTTTACCTTGGTTCATGGCAGTCCGCGTTACCCGCTCTGGGACTATATACTCTCGGCCAGTGAGGCCGCCGCTAATTTCCCCTGTTTCAACACACCCTACGGCCTGGTAGGTCATTCTCACGTGCCTTTCCTGTTTGAGATGGAAAAAGTCACCTCCTCAACTGAAGACGAAAATGGGGAAAAGGTAGTCCTGCATAAACTCGTTGACGGCTGCATCCTGGAAATCCGCGGAAAGCGGGTTATCATCAATCCGGGCAGTGCAGGTCAGCCGCGAGACGGTGATCCACGCGCCAGCTATGGAATATACGACGGGCAAAATTGTACTTTTTCCCTGCACCGCGTACCCTACAATATCCCGGCTGTACAGGGCAGGATGGCCTCCGCCGGACTTTCCCCCAGCCTGATTGAACGCCTGGCTTTCGGCTGGTAATATGCGCGATGTAATGTGCGCTATTGACATC
>CAYLVC010000357.1:0-3349 GCA_964387005.1 uncultured Dehalococcoidales bacterium
AGGAACTATCAGTTACCAGCTGAAGCATAGTATTATTCTCCTGTTACACATTGAGATTATTCAGTGCTTTAAATATAAACCCCGCTATTATCCTGAATTGCATTCTCAGTCTCTTTACAGTCCTCGATATATAGCAAGAACTATCAGGTCTGGCATGAAACAATGATGCTTGACCTCAATGATTTTCTTTAATTCACATTTTATCACAATTGGATGGCTGACTGCGAAGTATCTAAACGAATTTCTATTTTTTTGCCAGAGGGATGCTGAAACTGAATTTTGAGCCATACCCGAATTGGCTTTCAACCCATATCTTCCCGCCGTGAGCCTCTACTATACCTTTACAAATAGCTAAACCCAGTCCTGTTCCTCTGGTTTTGCCGGTAACCACCTGCTGAGCCTGAAAGAACCTGTCGAATAGTTTGCCGATTACTTCCGGAGTCATACCTATCCCCCTGTCTTTAACGCTTATCAGGATATTACAGGTGTCCTTTTTGCATTCAACTTCAATCAGGCTGCCCTTGGGAGAGAACTTAGCCGCATTATCAACCAGGTTGATGATAACCTGAGCCATTCTGATTTTATCAGCCGTTACAGGTGGCAAACCCTCTGAACCGGTAATTTTCAACTGGTGCTGTTCGGTTATCAGCAGGAGTTCCCGGGCGGCTGTATCCAGTATTTCGTCCACCGTGCAGAGATATTTGTCCAGCACCAGTTTCCCGGTATCTATGCGCGACATATCCAGCAAACCCTTGATCAGCAGAGTGAGATGATCAGCCTCTTTATCGGCCATCTTAAGGAATTCCATCTGCTGTTGTTTGCTCCATTCGACATCATTTTCGATCAAGGTTTCAATAAAGCCTTTGATGGAGGCCAGAGGTGTCCTCAATTCATGAGATATATTGGCCAGAAGGTCACTCTTGGCTATGTTGAATACTTTCAGTGATTCCAGCTCAATTGTCCGGGCTTCATTTTGTTTGCGTTCGGTCAGGTTTCTGCCGGTGCACAGAAACAGGGGTTTTCCATCTATGTCCCTCACGGTGTTAATGGCATATTCAAACGGAATATGCTTACCTTGTTTGGTAATAAGCGATATCTCGACATTTCCCCGTCCTTCAAGGCTGACTGTTTCCAGGGCCTCACGGGCTTTTATTAATTCATCCGCCCCGCAGAAGTTATCCAGAGCTTTCATCCCGGCAAGCTCCTGATTGCTGTAACCGCTTACTTCTACCAGTCGAGAGTTCCATTTGACCGGTCTGCCTGTAACGGGGTTAAACAGCAAAATTGTGTCCTGTGAAGCGTTGAATACTGTATCAGAGAAGGCTTTCTCCAGCAAGATGGCTTTTTCAGCTTGCTTGCGTCTGGTGATATCCTGTCCCTGGGCGATGGTGGCGACGAGTGTTTTTTCATCAGATGCGTATATATTGGCTGAATTCCAGAGCACCGTTCTTGTGGTCCCGTTCAGATGCTGTACATCGATTTCTATGTCCTCCAAACGTCCGCTTGTAGCAGCGGTCTTGCGGATTAGTTCCATCGTGGCCTGGCGTTTATCTAGCGGGAAAAGCAGGTCTATAGATTTACCCGTGACCTGTTCAGCTTTATGCCCGGTCAAAGTTTCAGAAGCTTGATTGAATCGTGTTATGTTAAGTTGTTTATCCCAGACGATAATGGGGGCATTAGCGTGATCCAGCAGGTTATTCAGGTAATCACGCATTTCCCTGAGTGTTTCTTCCGCCTTCTTTTGTTTTGTAATATCTTTCACCACACTGCGCATGACAATCAGGCGCCCTGCTTCATCCATCTCGGAAGTTGCGGAGAGCAAACCGGTGATTTTACCGCCGTCTTTTTTCTGATAAAGCATCTCTTCATTTTCCAGGGGTTCGCCGTTTTTGGCCTTGATAAAGAGTTCTTTAGCCCTGTCAATGCTTTCGGGTGCGTAGAGATCGATGATTGACTTGCCAGTCATCTCTTCCCTGGAATATCCCCAAAGAAGCAAGGTTTCTCTATTACTTTCCTTGATCAAACCATCAGTTCCCACTGAAAAATAAGAGACCGGGGCATTTTCATACAGATCGCGGTACTTATTTTCAGATATACGGAGAGATTCCTGCATCTGCATGGTTTCACGATATAAACGCCTGTTTACCAGCAGGTTTATGCTGAAGACGATAAAAAGCACGGATCCTACCAGTAACAACACCATGGCCGTGTCAAACAGTCCGGAACGGAAATAGTCATTGGTGGTTTGAGGCAAAAGGATGAAACCCATTATTCGCAGGAGGCTTATCAAAAACAACAATGAAAAAGCAATACCTGAACCCCTGGTTAAAGGCCGTATATCGGGACTGATCCCTCTGAACATCAACCACATACACAGGATACAGAAAAGCCCAATGCCGCCTGAGACATTATAGTCACGCACCAGCAAATTATTGCTTAAATACGTAAAATAGACCTGGATGAAGACAAACAGGGCGAATACGGAAAGAATTATACCGGTCAATAGAGGTGGATTTTTTCTGCCGAAAAAGCGGCACAGGCCAAAATACAATAGCAATATACTACCGACCATCAGGCTGTTACTGACAACAATAGATGCCCATTCTGGTGTTATGCCGCGCATGACGAATAATGTTGCTGCGCCCACCTGCATAACCGTAACAGCCACCCAGTGGTCCAGGCCTGCATATTTGTTGTGATTCAATTGCCATAAACGGGATACGACAATCAGACAGACTATGCTGGTGACGACATTGGAGATCATCACGGTCTTCATATCAAGAGCTATCATAACCAGCCTCCAGTTGTCTGTTTATGGCTATTGGCATTGTTTTTATCATAATGCCGGTTCTTAATCAACTGCTATATTAATTATACTATTCTCTTAAGAGACAAGCCTCCTGTTTCCCGGATTATCCGGTGGATTCTTTGATTCAACTGAGCACTACATTTCATATTGTTTTCAGGAGTTAAACGGGGCATGCACAGAATACCGGACAGGGCAATATCCGGCGGAAAATCCCGGTTGAAACGAAGTACGTAATCAATTATCCTTATCTATGAAGCGAATAAGTCGATAAGGAGGTATTAATATGGAAAACCAGTCTGCCTATATGGTTGTGATTTCGCCGCATTTAACTGACACCGAGTTTGGTGTCGGCGGTATTGTTCCTCGTCTGGTCCGTGAGGGGAAACGTGTAGTTTATGTCCTTTGCACTGATGGTGATAAAGGTACCGGTATAAATAACATTAAACCGTATGAACTGGTCAAAATCCGCAAAGAGGAACAACTGGCGGCAGCAAAAGTACTGGGCGTGAGTGACGTGATATTCCTGGGGCATACCGACCT
>CAYLVC010000358.1:0-1352 GCA_964387005.1 uncultured Dehalococcoidales bacterium
TTTGAAGTAAGGTCTTCCGCAATTGAGATATTACCCACCTTATAGCTGACATAGCGAAAAACCTTTGGCAAATATTGTTTATAGAGCATAGCAAAGCTTTCCTGGTGACCGGCCGGACCGTTTCCGGCCAAATCTCCAGAATTGTTAACCGGTTTTTCCAAAAGCGCTCCTGGAATTGTCTTCTAAATATATATTCGAAAAAGTAGGAAAAGTATTACATCCAATTCTATACCAATGTTAACGAAACTATCGACAAAACGAAACCCTGACGGGTGTTTACATCGAATATCCGCTGCAATCGGAAACCTGATGCCGAATATTTATTGTTTCAGAAGAAGTCCTGTAAGTTGCCTAAACGATTGTCTCGCCGAATACTGAAAAATCGCCGGCTCTTAATAGGGTAAAGAAAATATTGGATGAAATAAAAGAGATGCATTAAAAATCACAGGCAGCACACGGGCAAAAAGAAGAACTGGCAAAGGAAAGGGAAAAGCGGATGGCTGATGTTTTCAATGTCTGGAAGTGATTCATAACAGAGCGCTTGCGGCGCTTTTCATTTAAACAATATGTTTTCCTTTCTATTGATAAAAGGCCAGGCCGGTCATCAGACCGGTTCCGCAGAGGGCGGCCGGGCTGTATTCCGACATGCAAATTTCGGAACACCGGTATTTAGTAGTGAATAAGCGTTTAAGCTCTTCGGCTTCCTGCCGGTTTTCGGAGTAGTGAAAGATGACATTTACGGGTTTGTCCGGCAGGATGTGTTGTCCGGCAGTTTCCAGCAATTTTTCCATGGCTTGCAGGTGAGAGACCGGTGAAAGGTTTTGAAGGCTGCCGCTGCCGTCCAGCATGCCTATCACCGGCCGCAGATTCTGTGTGCCGGGGTTGAGGACGGTGGCCGGCATTCGCCCGATTTTAACCAGGCACTCCAGTGTATTCAATACAGACAGGTATCTGGTACGGGGCCGCAGCGCCTGTACCGCAACCAGGACTTCATCCAGGTTTTTACCTGAAGACGAAGCCCGGGCAGCCTCAAGCACCAGGAATCCCAGCGCCCCCATGCAATTCTTGCTATCCAGCAGCTCGATCCTCATCTGAGGATGATCCGCCAAAAACAAGGCCCGGGTCTGGAGGGCGATATTATAGGTGGCGGATAGTGTTCTGGATACGCCGATATACAATATTTCGTTTGTATTCCGGGCCAGATTATTATAGATCTTGACAAAATCACCGGGCGAAGCCGCATTGGTAGTCCCCGGTGTTTTCATGACAGGAAACAACCTGTAAATATCGGCCGGCTGAATGTCAACCATATCCCGGTATCCCTTGTTATTGACGTTGACTCCCATGGGAGC
>CAYLVC010000358.1:1452-3348 GCA_964387005.1 uncultured Dehalococcoidales bacterium
CCGCAGCCGGGACAGAAGTATTCACGGACTTCGCAATATTCAGGATCAGGCGCTCCGGCATAGGGCCAGATCTCGGCGATTTTTTCAGGGGTATCCCGGACATTGATCAGGGCTTTCAGCTTCCAGTTCACCCGGTAGTCTCCGAACTCCTGCCCGCAGGTACACTTTACCACCCTGTCATCACCCTTTTGAACGATAAATAGCTCGTCAGTCAGGGGCAGCAGGATTTTTTCCTGCCAGGCGACTTTTTCCTGGAGAATTGCCAGGTATTTGTCAAAGCGGTCTTCTTCTTTATAGCCGCTGATGATTTTTTTGGCGTGCTCCCAGGGTAATTTACCCTCCATCAGTTCCCTGATAGTCTCTTTAGTATAAGACTGCTCCGTCATTTCAGGACTCCTTAAAGTTGAAATCTTTTTCCAGGCACCAGAAGTCACGATATTCCTGCGACCATCTTTTCCCTTTGGAGAGGGAATCGTTATACATCCGGCGTACCAGCGGCGGCATCCGGTTATCTAACAGGTCCTGCCGGCGTTTTTGCCACCAGTCTTCCACAGGCCGTCCTTTATCGAGTCTCTCTTTTCTGCGCTGGGCCCGCAGTTCGGCGGTTTTCTCTGCATCAATTCGCCATTCCTCGTTTTTTTCATCGTAAACGGCCTCAATGCAGTAGATGCGGCGGCAGGTGTCGGGGGTGAGCAAGCCGTTGTCCAGGTCTTTTTTGGCCAGAACAGGGTCCCTTTTCAGCGGGTCGCCGAATCCCGCGGCAGTCCCGCCGTAGAAACACTGCCAGATATCACCGTCTTTGAGGGTGTCTTTGATGAACGTACCCCCGCTGGTCTCGGTGATCAACCTGCCTTCAACTTTATCCAGATCGCTGTATCCCGGCCTGTCATCGCCGTGGGGCAGGCTTCGTTTTTCATTAATCATCTCCCGGCTGTTGGTATCGAGTAAAAATTTGGTATAGGCGCTGGGACCGGGGTAACCCCCGAACATTCCCAGATCGGGATAAATCCTGTCGGTCTGGTTAGCCGGACCGATTTCTACAGCGAGCTGGGGGGTTTTGTAGATCAGATAGGTTGAAAGGAGGGAATAACCGCTGCGGTATTTTCCATAGCCGCAGGAATCGGGCAGCAGCTTCCTGCCCAGCCACAACATAGGCAGCATCAGTTCCCAGATTTCGATGTTTCCCATATCGGTATCCGGCATGAAAACCGCATCCGCAATAATACCGTCACGGGTAGCAAAGGCCCCTCCTCCCATGGCCCCGGCGGGTTCCGTTGACATAAAGCTGTAATCTTTTCCCAGGGCATCTTTGCCGGCCAGTGTTCCGCCGCCTCCACCGCACATCGTATTGCCGGAGCGCACCTCTTCCACGAAACCCCGGCAGAAAAAGGCATGGGACTGCTGTGCCATGAGTTTCGGGCCGCCGTTTTCCGGCCAGGCGAAGAGGTTGCAGGCTGCAAAATTCCGGGTAGAGGGATTAACAAAGGTATCCTCGGGAGTATTCATCCCTACCGTCAGGAAGGTGCCGTGGTTGGACTTGCCGGTATAGGAAATCGTCTGGGTCATGATCATGCAGGCGGCACCCGTTAAAGAAGAGGGAGTGCTGTTGTGAACATGCCATCCCCAGGAACCCGCCCCGTCGAAGTCTATAAAATAGGTCCCGTCAGCCTTGATATGATAGTCCCAGGGAACCAGGGTGATGCGGTCGATGGCATGGTGCGAAGGAGCAATAGTCCTGGTCATGTAGATTTCGATGGTAGAAGGAGAATGGAATTTCCCCGGAACGGTACGTCGTTTTACCCGCTCCAGCTGGGTGCGGCGTTCCATCTCGATCAGTTCCCTGATGCTCTGCATATAATAGTCGATACCGAATTCCCGGATGACCCTGGCGATCTC
>CAYLVC010000359.1:0-3346 GCA_964387005.1 uncultured Dehalococcoidales bacterium
TGGGGCAATGAACCGGTCGGTTTGAACATGGAATACAGCTCCAATCTCTACAACGATGTAGCCAAGAATACTGAAATGCTGATTATGCAGGGCTGCGACCAGGAAACCACACCCTGGGGTTTCGGCGGCGGCTGCCTCCCCAGCCTGTTAAGCTACTGGTATACCGAGCTGGGCATCAAGCAGATTTATATCAGCCCCGACCTGAATTTTGCCGCTGCAATCCATGCCGATAAATGGATCCCGATTCTGCCCAATACCGATGTCGCCTTACAACTGGCTATCGCTTATACCTGGATAACAGAAGGGACATACGACAAAGCCTATATCAAGACCCATGTGGTTGGCTTCGAACAATTCTCCGATTATGTCACGGGCAAGGAAGACGGCGTTGCCAAGACCCCCAAATGGGCAGCTGAGAAATGCGGTATTCCTTCCAGAACGATCAAGGCGCTGGCCAGAGAATGGGCGCGAAAGCGTACCACCGTGGCTCATGGATACGGTGGTCCTTACATTCGCGGACCTTATTCCAGTGAACCCGCCCGCATGGAAGTCTGTTTGCTGGGCATGCAGGGTCTGGGCAGACCGGGCGTAAATCAGCTTACTTTTGTTGAAGGCACCATGCTGGGAAGCTATAACCGCACCAGATCAGGCAAAGCCGGGGTGGTGGGAATGCTTACGCCGGCCTCTGTGATACGTCCCATGGTCAATGCCGCCTACCGTGGCTACATACCCTTCATGTGGAAACAGGACAACATGATTCCCAAGACCATTCTGCACGAAGTCATCCGCACCGGGAAATATGATATTTACGGCAGCTCGGACCAGATGGACCCGGTGGAAGACCAGTTCAAGCATTATGTCTATCCCAGGCCTGGTAAAAATGAAATCCATATGCTGTGGTCCGACACTCCCTGTTTTACCACTTGCTGGAATGATCCAAACGATTTCCACCGTGCCATGCAGATGGAAAAGATCGAGTTCATTCTGATCCAGCATCCCTGGTTGGAGAATGATTGTCTTTTTGCTGATATAATTCTGCCCTCCAACACCAAATTTGAGGAAGAGGATATAGCGGCGGACCACTGGCCGGTACAATACAACTGCGTTTACCTGGAAGAAAAAGCCATCGAACCTCGCGGCGATACCAAGAGCGACTACGAAATAGTCGAAGCTATCGCTGACAAGATGGGCCTTAAGGAAAAATATAACGAAGGCAAAACCGTCCAGCAATGGATAAAGACCGGGTTTGACGGTTCAGGTATAGAAAAAGCCGGCCTGTGCACCTGGGAAAAGATGAAGAAAAACAAATACTATGTCGTACCGACTGATCCAGACTGGGAGAAGATCCCGGCCGGTATGATCGAGTTCTACCAGGATCCCGAGAAATTCCCCATGACTACACCCAGCGGCAAGCTGGAATTCTATTCCGAGAGACTGGCCAAGGCTTTCCCGGATGATAAAGAAAGGCCGCCGGTGCCGCACTGGGTAGAATCGAGCATCTTCCATGATGAAAGGATTTCCAGCGAGAGGGCCAAGTTGTATCCTTTGCTGGTAATCTCGAACCATCCAAGATGGCGTGTACATGCCCAGATGGATGATAACACCTGGTTCCATGAGATCGTGACAGGGAAGGTCAAAGGACCGGATGGTTATCTCTATGAGCCGGCCTGGATACATCCTTCCGATGCCGCCAAACGAGGCGTCAAGAACGGGGATGTGGTGACTCTTTTCAATGAGAGAGGCAAAGTCCTCTGCGGAGCCTATGTGACCGAGAGAATCATGCCCGGTGCAATCTACGTTGACCATGGTTCCCGCTATGATCCGATTATTCCCGGAGAGTTCGATAGAGGCGGCGCCATCAATACCATCTGCCCGCACAATGTAACCTCCAAGAACTGCGCCGGAATGGTTACCAGCGGTTTCCTGTGCCAGGCAGAACGAACGGACCTGGAAGCCCTGAGAAGACAATATCCCGAAGCTTTCAACCGGCCTTATGACAAAGGTTCCGGCTTAGTGTTCGAAAGAGTACTTTATAAAAGTGAGGATAAATAATGAAGGCATTTATTATTGACATCACCAAGTGCAACGGCTGTTATAACTGCCAGATTGCCTGCAAGGATGAGCATGTAGCTAACGATTGGAGTCCTATTGCTAAACCCCAGCCGGATACCGGGCAATTCTGGATGAGAGTAGAGGATATCGTCAGGGGACAGGTGCCCAAGGTTAAAATTGCCTATATGCATCATATGTGCCAGCATTGCAAAGATGCACCCTGCATTGAAGCCTGTTCTTCCAAGGCCATCTATCAGAGACCGGACGGGGCTGTAATCATCGATCCTAACAAATGCACGGCGCAAAAACTGTGCGTTGACGCCTGCCCTTACGGTGTGATCTATTTCAATCAGGATTTACAGATCGCCCAGAAGTGCACATGGTGCGCTCACCTGCTGGATAAAGGCTGGAAGGAACCCCGCTGCGTTGACTCCTGCCCGACCGGCGCCCTGAAATTCGGCGAAGAAGAAGAGTTCAAAGACCTTATCGCCACAGCTGAAATACTCAAACCTGAAGCCAAAGCAGGACCAAGAACATATTATATCGGCATACCCAAGAGATTTGTAGCCGGTGCAGTATTCGATCCTGAAGCAGACGAGTGTCTTGAGAATGCCACCGTCACTTTGAAAAACGCCAAAGGGAAAAAGGTTGCCAGCGCCAAGACGGATGCCTTCGGTGATTTCTGGTTTGAAGGCCTGGACGTTGGTACTTACAGCTTAACAATTGATAAGACCGGATATCTTCCCCGGAATATCGATGGCATATCGACAGAGAAGGACATAAACGTAGGAGACCTGGAGCTTTCTAAAAAGGTATCCTAGCAGTTAAGCAAACACAAACCTGATGTTATAGAGTTCCACGGGGGTGACTCGTGGAACTCTATAATGGTGTTAACTTGAGCCTCCTTCCTCCGTAAAACTTAAATCAAGACTATCAAATGTTTCAAGATCCGGTCAGGTATCCCGGGACGTTTGCCGGCAGACAGCGGTTCATCCGGCAATACAAAAGGGAACACCAGGCAACTATTCTTGAGCTTACTCCGAAAAGGATAACGGTGATATAATAGTTATGGATATTAACCTTATCGATCGGGCTGCCATCGCAGGTGCAGGCATAATGGGTATTGGAATTGCCCAGTCGTTTGCCCAGGCAGGGATCATAGTGTATCTGTCAGATATCAGCCAGGACATACTTGACAGAGCATTGATCCAGATCAAGGCCAACACCGATCAATTCGATAAATTCGGACTCTTGAAGGAACCTGTTACCAGTATTACATCCAGGGTAATTCCCG
>CAYLVC010000360.1:0-3333 GCA_964387005.1 uncultured Dehalococcoidales bacterium
ATGGCCCGCAAGCACCGCCTTCTGGAGAGGTTTCTGCATGATACCCTGAAGATAAGTACGGAAAAGGTGCATGGAGAGGCCTGTGCCATGGAACACAGCCTGTCGGATGAGGCCGAGAGAGCCCTCTGCCAGAACCTGAAAGCCCCGGACCGCTGCCCGGATGATGATAAATTGATACCGGCCTGTAATTTGGGCTTCAGCAGTTGCGAAGAATGTCATAAATGGGGTGAAGAAAGCCTGGATAAAGTGGGTAAAAGGAAGTCCAGCGTTACCCCGCTCTCCACTTTAAAAGAGAAGCAGGAGGGTACAATCGCTTTTATCCGGGGTGAAAACAAGATCCTGAGAAAGCTGATGGATATGGGTCTTACTCCGGGTACTAAAATAGGCGTCAGGCGGATTGCACCCATGAAAGGCCCCATGGAAATCTCGTTGCGCGGCTGTAAATTGGCGCTGGGTGATGATATTGCCAGCAATGTCTTCCTGGAAAATGTCGGCCGTTAATAAGGTGTAAAACTTGCAAAAACGTATGCGGCATGGCCATCCGGGCTCCGGGAAAAATGGCAGAGAAGGCGGTAAGCATTATACCATCGCTCTGGCCGGAAACGCCAACGTCGGGAAAAGCGCCATTTTTAACCAGCTCACCGGTCTGGTGCAGGAAACAGGCAACTGGGCCGGTAAGACAGTAATCCTCAGGGAAGGAAGACTGGTGCATCACGGCGTCCGGTTCAGGGTTGTCGACCTGCCGGGGGTCTATTCGATGATCAGTTCTTCACCCGAAGAAATGGCCACCCGGGAATATATTCTTACCCGCCATCCGGACGTGGTTATCAACGTGGTGGATGCTACTTCTCTGGAAAGAAACCTCTATTTGACCCTCCAGCTTAAAGAAATGTCCGTTCCCTGTGTAGTAGCCCTGAACTTTGCGGACATAGCCAAAAAAAAGCACATGCATATCGATGCTGCCTTGCTCAGCCGCACCCTGTCTGCTCCCGTAGTCAGCACGATGGCGATCAAGGGCATCGGAGTGCATGAACTGATAGATACCGCCTTCGAAATACTGGAGCACAAATATGAGACAGAAACAGAGAAACCCATTGAATACGGGCCTGAGATAGAGAGCCGGATAGGAGAGCTAAGCCGGGCGCTGGCTGCCGCCGGTTTTGCCTTTCTGGTCCGTTGGGCTGCAATAAAGATGCTGGAAGGTGACAGCCGCATTTTTGAAGAGGTAAAACAAGAGCATCCGGAAGTTACGCAGATGGCTGAGAAGCTGTCCGCTGAAATAGCAGAGATACACGGAGAAGACAGTGCTACTGTAATAAGCTCAGAAAGATATGCCACGGCTGCCAGGATAGCCCGGCAGGTGACCAGCGGCCCCGAATCACCCGCCAGTCCGACCGCCTGGTTGGAAAATATCAGCCTGCATCCGGTGATGGGATATGTCCTGTTTCTGCTTACCATGGTGGCGATATTGCTCTTTATCTCGTTTTTCGGCGGCTGGCTGACCGAGCGGATTACGGATCTGTTCAACTACTTTAATCCTCAATCCTCCGGCATCCTGGCTGATATTATCTGGAATGGGGCCATGACCGGTCTCTACGCTTCTCTTTCGGTTGCCTTCGGCTTTATTTTACCTTTTTACCTGATACTGGGTTGGTTAAGTGAAAGCGGGTATCTGCCCAGGATTGCTTTTCTCATGGACAGGCCCTGTCACCTGCTCGGTCTGCACGGACAGGCCAGCATGCCCCTGATACTGGCCCTGGGCTGTAACGTTCCGGCCTGCCTGGCCTGCCGCGTGATGGAAAACCGGCGGGACAGGGTCATCGCGCTTTTTTTATCAACCATAGTCCCGTGCTCGGCCCGCACCTCGGTTGTGCTGGGTCTGGTAGGGGCCTTCGTGGGCTGGCAGTGGGCTGTCGGCATTTTTATATTCCAGTTTGTATTGATCTTCCTCATAGGCCGCCTGCTTAACCATCTCAATCCCAGCAATGCCCCCGGCATCATTATGGAGATCCCTGAATATCACCTGCCTTCACCCGCTGTGGTCTGGAAGCAGGCCTGGTACAGGTTTAAAGACTTCCTGACTATCGGTCTGCCTCTCATTATTGCGGGAAGCGTGGTTATCGAGAGTTTGAGAATATTCGGCTACCTGGAATATTTTACCGATGTTCTCACTCCGCTGACGGTCTCCTGGCTGGGCCTTCCGGCCTTCACCGGAATGCTGCTGGTTTTCGGTATTTTGAGGAAAGAGGCCAACCTGGCGCTGCTGATAACCTTCGCCGGTGGAGCGGAGATAGCTTCCATCATCTCACCCCTGCAAATGGTGGTCTTTTCTATCGTCATCATGCTTTATATCCCCTGCATTTCCACAATAGCCGTCATGTTAAAAGAAACCGGACTGAAAATGACGGTATTGATGGTGATAGCTGAAATTGCTCTGGCCATAATCCTGGGAGGCATTGCCTTCCGGGTCCTCGGTCTTTTCCTTTAACTTCGGTTATTATCATTATTCCCTCCAGGATGTTGGTCATAGTACCGGAGGCGAACTTGTCATAGAATGTAATTACTACCTGAACATCATTGAGGGTGTTTGAACAAGAGGCTGCGTTGAGCTGGTCTGCGGTAGCAGTTATGTAGCTGGTCTGCTGAAGAGTCGCCGGGGAGAGAAGGATATGGCTGTGAAAGTAATGAGAAAGATCATCATGATTGATGAAGCGCGCTGTAACGGCTGCGGGGAGTGTATTTCTTCCTGTTCTGAAGGAGCGCTGGCCCTGGTCGACGGCAAGGCCAGGCTGGTTAAAGAACAATTCTGTGATGGACTGGCTGCCTGTCTCAAGGAATGTCCCCAGGGGGCTTTGAGCATAGTGGAGCGTGAGGCTGAGGTTTTTAACGAAGGCGCAGCGAAGGAGCATCTTGAGGAGATGCGGAATAAGGAGGGCGGTTCGGCAGGAGCCTGTCCCGGTTCGGCCGTAAGGCAATTTGATAAGGAAACCGCAGATTTGCAGGGATCGCGGAAAGGCCGTCTGGAGTCCAGCCTGACTCACTGGCCTGTGCAGCTCGCCCTGGTCCCTGCAGGGGCAAAATTCCTTGATGGCAGCGATCTGGTGCTGGTGGCCGACTGTGTTCCTTTTGCCTACCCTAATCTGCATCCGGACTTTTTACAGGGCCGCAGTGTGCTGGTAGCCTGTCCCAAGCTGGATGATGCGGATGCCCATTTCGTCAGGCTGGCCGAGATTTTCAAGAAATCCGGTATCAGGAGCCTGACCGTAGTACGTATGGAGGTGCCCTGCTGCTCCGGCCTGGTGAATATTGCGCGTAAAGCCCTTCAGGTCAGCA
>CAYLVC010000361.1:0-1874 GCA_964387005.1 uncultured Dehalococcoidales bacterium
ACCTGTCCCGCATTGCGGGATACCCTGTGATCATTGTAGCCGGTTATACGCTGCTCAGAATTTCCGGCTTTATCCATTTGATTGTGCGGAGGGATGTAGCTCCTTTGTTCTCTGCGGCAGGCTGGATATTGATCGGCCTGGGTCTGTGGCTCAGTATGAATTTCCTGGCATCCTCCTGGTCCCCGCTGGCAGGGGCTGGCAGGGTAATGCTAATTTCTTCGCTGGTGCTGGCGGCAGCGAAAATAAGCCTGTATGCCGCCGGGGTTTCCAGCCTCCTGCTTTCCGGTGCAGCCCGCTGGCTGGCCGCCAGGCCTGCTGAAAAGTTCCTGGGAGCGGCGCTCGTCGCAACCTACTTTATTTTTCTAAGAGGTATTGTTTTCAAATACTTCTCTACAGCCTACTTAATAGAATGGCTGCTTTTTTGCATACTCTCCTGGCGCATTTTCACGGAGATTAAAAACCACCTGGAAAAGGGTTATGTTGTGCCGTTGAATGATTCCGCATGGCTGAAACATGAACAGATTGTGGATGACAGGACCGATGAAAACTTCAACAGGCTGGTATTGATGCAGGAAGACTTTGTCTCCGGCGGCTCACGCCGTGAACTGATGATATATCTAAGTCAGGTGCTGGGACAGAACGGGCGGACCGACGAAGAGGTCGCAGAGCTGCTTCAGCCTGTAATAGAGCACAGCGACAGGAAGCTGCCCTGGTATGCACGGGGTTTTTTCAGGCGGCGAATACTGGACCAGAACCGGCTCAGGAGGATTAAATCGCTGGAAAATACGATGCAAAACCTGACGGGTTCATTCACAAGCTGAGAAATCAAGGCAGGAGATATTGATATGGAGGAGTCTCAACTCTCTCAATCCAGGGAATTCTGCGAAAACATATTACAGGCCGTGTCCGCTGTATTCGTGGGACATAGACCACTGCTGAAAAAGCTGCTGGCCGCTGGATTGGCCAGCGGCCATGTCCTTTTTGAGGACAATCCCGGTCTAGGTAAAACACTGCTGGCCAAAGTCTTTGCCAGGGTTATCGGCTTCGATTATGCCCGCATACAATTTACGCCCGACCTTCTTCCGGCGGATATCCTGGGAACCAGGATCTGGCGGCAGAAAGACGCCTCATTCGAATTGATGAAAGGCCCGGTCTTTACCAATCTCCTGCTGGCAGATGAAATCAACCGCACTCCGCCCAAGACCCAGGCTGCGCTGCTGGAGGCCATGGAAGAGCGTCAGGTTACTATTGAAGGCGAGACAAATCCTTTACCCGTGCCCTTTTTTGTCCTGGCTACCCAGAACCCGATAGAACAGGAAGGCACCTATCCTTTACCGGAAGCGCAGCTCGACCGCTTCACACTGAAAATGTCCACCGGCTATGCTGAAACGCTGGAGGAAGAGAGCACCATCCTGATGCGGCGCATTCAGTGGCGCAAGGACGACCCCAGCGGAGAAGTGAAGGCTGTTATCAGCAATGAGCAGTTCCTGAAACTGCAAATCCAGGTGGAGAACGAGGTGTATATCGACAGGTGCATCCTGGATTATGTCAGCCAGATAATCCGAGATACGCGGCAGCATCCCAGGATAGAGATCGGGGCCAGCCCGAGGGGTGGACTGGCCTTGCTTAAAATATCCCGTTCCATTGCATTGATCGAGGGCAGGGATTTTGTTGTCCCTGACGATATCAAGTTCTTTGCCGCAGACGCGCTGTCCCACCGTATCATTCTGAACCTGGAAGATACACTGGAAGGACAAAATCCGCGCAAAATCATCGAGGAGATAGTGGAAAAAGTCCCGGCTCCAACGGATTTCTATCCGCGGTAACAGCTATGCTTACCCGACATTCCTTAAAATTTATGGTACTATTTTATG
>CAYLVC010000361.1:1884-3329 GCA_964387005.1 uncultured Dehalococcoidales bacterium
TTGCACTGTGGATTTTCAGAGAAAAATTGCTGCCCTTTTTTATGCCTGCCTGATAGCAGGCCTGCTCCTGGGCAACCGTATCATAATATTCATGAGCCTGATTCCCCTGGGTGTGCTGATTATTGCTCTGCTTATGCCGTCTCCCGGACGGTTCGTTCTCAATCAAATTGTAAAACCCGCCCGGGTACGCGTCGGGGATGAGATAGAAGTGCAATATACGTTCAGTGTGGGCAGCGGGCTGGGGAATTTTACCTGTTTCCAGGAGCTGCCTTCCCATTTTGCCCTGACTCAGGGTAATAATTTACGCCTGTTCTGGAAGGGAAAAGGAGCGGCCGAGTATTGTTATTCTTATAAAATTCGCTGCACCAAAAGGGGGCAGTATTTTTTGCCTCCCCTGAAATGGGAAGGCAAGCACCTGCTCAGGTTTACACAAACCCGGGAGGGCAGCCTGGGGGACCCTGTCGAAATTATCGTAAATCCCAGGTTGCTTAATGTACGGAGAATCAGGGGACTGCCGGGCATTGCCTCTTCACCGTTCCCGGTTATCGATACGGCCAGGATTGGGGTTGCTACCACCGATTTCCGCGAAATCAGGGAATATGTTAGCGGTGACTCCGTAAAAAACATCAACTGGAAAGCCACGGCCAGGAGCACGGGGCAGGATTCGCGGCCGCTGGTTAACGAATATGAAGTTGAGGGGAAAAAAGCGGTCTGGATTTTCCTGGATGCTTCCTGGTTCCTGGAAACAGGCACAAGCATTGAAAATTCTTTTGAATACTGCCTGGAAGCAGCCAGCGGGGCAGCCTGCTATTTCCTGGATAGAGGCTACCGGGTAGGCATGTATATTTTTAACGACGGCGGCAAACTCATCTATCCCGACGCCGGCAGGAAACAATACCTGAAAATATCCAGGGAATTGATTGGTTTGAATGCCAGCCAGCAGTTCGACGAACTACCCAGGGCTGTGGAAAAATGCAGGAGCTATTTGCTGGGTTACAATCCCCTGTGTGTAGTTGTCAGCGGGCTGGACAACCGCCTGGGAGACAGCCTGGTCATGGGGGTCATGAAATTGAAGAAACTCCGCGGCCGTCACAAACGCAAATTGCCCGTTATGCTGATTAATGTGGCCGGATACAACCTTATTCCCCAGAGGGGCGTCTTTGATGAAAATGCTGCGGCGCTGTTGAAATTCAGTACCCGACCCAGGATAGCCAGGCTGCGAGTCCTGGGGGCTTCCGTTCTGGACTGGAACCCGCGAAAGGACAGTTTCGGCAATGCCCTGCTTAAACAGGTGAAGACAGGATGATCAGGATGTCTCATTTTGCGGTTTTTGTTGAGTGGGCTTTGACCGGGTTGATAGCCCTGTGCGCCGTACTGGCTTTCAGCCATTCCGCTGCCGGTATGTGGATTCAGGACTGGATTGCTGCCAGGTCTCCGGAAACCGG
>CAYLVC010000362.1:0-3324 GCA_964387005.1 uncultured Dehalococcoidales bacterium
CCTTCTTTCTTTGACTGGAGGGAACAGGACAAGGTAACCCCGGTTAAAAACCAGGGCAACTCAGGAACATGCTGGGCCTTCGGCATCGAATCTTCCCTGGAATCCAGGATACTCATAGTGGACAACCTGGAATATGACCTGTCCGAACTCAACCTGGTAGCCGGGATTGATCCTTCCTTTGTACAATACCATAAAAACCGCTCTGAACAAGGCGGCAACTCCTACATGGCTGTCGATACCCTGGCTAAAATGGGCACCAGGGAAGAGTCCATCCAACCCTACGGAAATCCGGCCCAGGCCTACAATACCGTCAATGATGCTGTCTGCGATGTCAGCACACCGCCCCTTCACAGTGTTACTGATCTCCGTTTTGTTACCAACAACGGCACCACCGCCTCCGGCATCAAAAAAATCAAAAATGCCATTAAAAACTTCGGCCCGGTCAGCGCCGCCTTCTCCTACCGTAATGGCATGATGACCGGAGACTACATATACGATTGCCCCAGCGACTTCAACAATCCTGAATATGAGCCCAATCACATGGTCTGCCTGGTGGGCTGGGATGACTCCATCGCTCATCCCTCCGACGGGGGAAAAGGGGCCTGGATCGCCAAAAACAGCTGGGATACGGACTGGGGGCTGGACGGATATTTTTACCTCTGCTACGGAGCCGGCAACCTTTTAGAAGTCTCTTCGATCCACGGCAGCGCCGGATACGAAGACTTCGACCCCAGCCAACAAATCTACTACTGGGATGAAGCCGGACCGCTCATTTGCTTCAACCTTACAGGTAGCAATACGGGCTGGATGCGCAGCGTCTTTACTGCCGAAAACAACAAATCGCTTAAAGCTGTGGCCTTCTGGACCGCCAGCGAAAATGCCATCTATAAAATTTACGTCCGCGATCAAAATGACGCGTTGCTGGCATACCGGTTCGGAAGGTGTGAAGAGGAAGGATATTACACAATTCCCCTGGCTGAAGCAGTGCCTCTGGCTACGGGACAGCAGTTTAAAATAGACGTCAAAATGACCACCCCGGGCTTCAATTATCCCCTGGTCGGCGAAAGCATTTATTACTCCAATGATGAGGCCGTCTATGAGCCACCCATCCAGACCTCTGCCACCTTTATTAAACTTAGAGACAGAGATGACTGGCTTGATACAGCGCTCATTTATTTTGATGATTTCAATGAAGACCACCCGGGCGTAAATACTACCGTAAGAGCGATAACCGGCTGGGCAGCCCCGGCTGTTGCCACCGGGAGAGCCACATCAGTCGGCGCTTTTACGGCTACCCTGAATGCCACCCTGGAGGATATGGGCAATTCTTCATCCGTTGCCTCCTGGTTCCGTTACGGAACCACAGCCGCTTACGGCAGCACTACCGGGACACAAATACTGAATACAGCCGGTGACTTCAGCGTGGCAATACCAGCTTCCGGTACGCTGACCGCCAATACCACATATCACTTTCAGGCTGTTGTCCAGGGAGATTATAATGGGGCAATTCCTGTTTATGGCAGCGACTTCACCTTCAAAACGGGCAAAACCTTAGATCCCAGGGTCAGCACACTTAATGCCACGAACCTGGACAACACCGGGGCAACCTTCAACGGCAGGTTGACCACTCTGGGCTCTGCGGGTGATGTGATTGTCTATTTCCAGTACGGTCCGGATAAAAATTACGGTTTCCAGACTGAATCCTTCTTCTGTAGTACAACCGCCATTTTTAGTGAACAGATAAGCGGGCTGAGTCCGGGAACAATCTATCATTTCCGGGCTGTTGCCCGGGGCAGTTATCCTTCCGCTCCTTTAGTCTTCGGTCCGGATAAAACCTTTAAGACCCCTTCTTACACCAACCCCAGGGTATACACCGGACAGGCTGTGGAAATTACCAAAACGGAAGCAACTTTGAACGCCGGTTTGATCCGGATGGGATCATCTTCCGAAGTTACTGTGTATTTTGAATATGGTCCGGACAACAATTACGGGTACCGGACGGATACCTGCATCTTAAATTCAACGGGAACTTACGGAATAAAGATCGAAAACCTGGATCCCGGCACCCGGTATTATTACCGGCTTGTCGCCCTGGGCAATCATCCCGGGGCATCCCTCCTTTATGGGAACAGCCAAACTTTCAGAACGACACGGTTATCCCCACCTGTAATTTCTTCACCTGCGGAAGAAATCGAAAAAGGACAGGTTACACTGAAAGCCCGGCTGAATAAAATGGGATCGAGCGATAGCGTCAGCGTCTATTTCGAATACTGGATATCCACAGACGGAGCCCGCATTGCGACCAGAACTCAATATATGACCTCCACAGGGTATTTCCAGGTAACACTTCCCCTTGAAGCGGATACCACGTACTACTACCGGGCGGTGGCTGAAGGTGACGGCTCGGCTGCTTCAATTACCAGGAGATTTACAGCCAGATAGCCTGCTTTGGCATTCAATGTCCGGGATAATCCCCGCTGCACGTTTTGCAGCGGGGACTTTTGGTTTACTACCTGATTCAGGTTGGTCAATGCACATTCATATCGGTGTATTATAGTATAATAAAATCATTGACACTGAAAGATCATGCTTTTATGAATACAGCCATTAGACCCCGGAAAATATTCAGTAAACATCCGCTTGATCTGTCCGTTAGCTAACTTTTAACCGGACATTACGTTATATCTGATAGAAAACCTGGAAATATGTAATTTCGTTATGGAGTGAAGCCAATGAAAAAAATGCTATTGATACTTTTATCACTGCTTGTTCTCCTGCCCCTTGCAGCCTGCACCCAGCCGGTGCAAGCCGGAGAACTGAAATCAGACAAGCCACGGCTGACGCCGGCTGTCAGCGCTGCCGATATGGACGTACTGACAGAGGGAAATAATACCTTCGCCTTTGACCTGTACCTCAAACTCAAAAATACGGACGGCAACCTGTTTTTCTCACCTTACAGTCTTTCCCAGGCACTGGCCATGACTTACGCCGGCGCCCGCGGAGAAACGGAAAAGCAGATGGCTGAAACCCTGAAATTCCTGCTTGTCCAGGAACAATTACATCCGGCCTTCAATAGTCTTGATCTCGAACTGGCAAAAAGGGGAGAGGGAGCCAAAGGCAAGGACGAAAAGGGCTTCCGCTTGAATATCGTTAATGCCATCTGGGGACAGTATGACTACAAATTCAAAACGGACTACCTGGACTTGCTGGCGCAGCACTATGGAGCAGGTCTGCGAACGCTGGACTTTGTTAAAGAAACGGAAAAATCCCGTCTGCAAATCAACCAGTGGGCCAGCGACCGGACCGAAGGTAGAATCAAGGACC
>CAYLVC010000363.1:0-3308 GCA_964387005.1 uncultured Dehalococcoidales bacterium
AAAATCGAACCTTTTTCCGGTGGATTCTCTCATGAAGGCACAGGGTATTCTGTCCGCCAGATATCCCCTGGCCAGAGATTTAAACAAATCTCCATTACTTTCAATTTGATTCCAATAATACCTGATACCCTCACATATCTCTTCGATGACAATTTCGCCGCCGGCTGCTTTTACCAGTTCCAGGACTTTATAGTCGCCATACCCAAGATTCGGACCGATTAGCAAAATCCTGGGCGCACTGCTATCAGCAGTCTGCTGTTTGTCTTTCAGTTCACGATAGACCGAATCCAGATAATCCACCATATAAACCGGGTCGGCGCAGAGAGAAGCGTGATTCATTTTAATGAAGTCCAGAGAGCTGAGTAATGGAGGGGAGACACGGCGCAGCGAGCTGATATTTTTCAATAGTGTTCTCATCTTGTTATAAAGCTCGATCGCCTCTCTTATTTTTTTCTGTGTAATTTCATTGCCGGTAAATTCCTGCAGTCTGTCCTTTAGAACCCTTAACCGGTCAGAAAAATATTCCAACTCAAGATCACCATAATACTGGTGCGGAATCCCCAGCTTGAAAATCTCCAGGTCACCATTGTATTCCCATACTTCAGCCACCTTTTTCAGATGCTGGCAGGTGATTGGGGCTACAAGCATGTCTATCAAATCATAGTACGGGTTCTCCCCCAGCAACCTCTCTCCGATTTGTTCTCGGGCGAAAGGACAGATGACCTGAGGTACGACCGAGAGAGCCAGCCTGGCTGCTTGGGAGCCGCCGGCGCTTGAAAGACATAATGGAACCGCACCGGAGGCGTAAATCAGTTCTTCCGGTACATAATTCCCGGGGAAGTAGCCAATAATTTTAGCCCCCTTTTTCCTGGCCTCTTTTATTTGTGACGGTCTTTCCCTCATATAGATAGCCAGACTATCCTGCTGCATCACATTCCTCGCTTTCTTTAATTTACAGATTTTGTCCAAAATACCATCAATAGAAACCCCACCTCTTCCTTCCCATCAAGCTACTGAAAACATGCTTTGGGGCATGTATTATGTCGGCCAGACACCATCTTGTCTAACTATTTGTCAGGAAAAGCCAGTATATCACCTGATGCGAAAGTTAGATTTTACCACAATCTTAATTTTTTCCATCGAGAGATTTAATATAAGTCCCAGTATCCATGACTGAGCCAATGGTTGACAGAATATGGTCCAAACTCCATTTGTGCATTTCTTCATTAACACCCTGGCAGCAATCACTCAAAGTACAAACACTGTAGCCTCGATTGGCAGCATCTCTGGCAGTTGACTCAACAACCCAGTTGGTAACCAGTCCACTTAATATCAGATCTGTAATTTCTTTATTACGCAGGATAAGGTCCAGCTCGGTATACGAAAAGGCACTGGAAGAAAAATTGTAGATGATTATTTCTTCTGCCATCGGTTTAAGCGCGTCTATAGCCTCGGCTCCCCATGACCCTCGCATCAGACCACCAGCTTTGGCAATACCACTACTTAGAGAAGATGGTTTTGAAGTCACTTCGGGATAACCCGCGCGATGGCTGGCATTAACATAGATCACCATTATACCTTTCTCCCTGCTTGCTTTAAGGGCTTCCTGAACATGTTCAATTGTATGATCCGTTGCCAGCCGTTGGGGCATATCTCTGGACAACTTACCTGATGGCATTGCCAGGTCATTTTGCCAATGCAATAATAAAAATGCCGTTTTGGGTGGATTGATGGTTATGGCTCTCTGTTCCATGACTCTCTCCTTCAAATAAACCGTTTATTCAGGCCAATTTTTCGTCTGTCGGAAAACTCTTTCAGGATATTTAATTCTGTTAATTCGTAGCATCGATTGGGAAGTTCGTTTACTTAAGTTATTTAAGGAATAAAGATATTTTAACAGACGAATGGGTAATACAACAAGGCATCAATATAAACAGGAAAATCCATTGCACTATACTGATATCAAGAACATAACATTCGGCGTGATGCCTGTTTATAGTCAAGGTATTATTCACCAGGCCGTTGCGATTTGCTATACGGACTGATAAACTTAAAAATAATGTTTAATGGAGGTATGGTCTATGGAGGTCAGGATTAATAATCACGGGGTGAATTCTCTCTCCACCAAAGTCTTTTTCAGCGACGAAAGCGGTTTCGAAGTCGCTTCGGTTATTGTTACCGGCCGGAACGACGCTGCCCTGATTGATGCGCAGTGGACCCTTTCCAACGCTCACCGGGTGGTGGCGGAAATCCTGGAAACCGGCAAAATCCTGAAAACAATCTATGTTACCCATGCTCATCCGGACCACTACTTCGGCCTGGGACCCATAGCGGAGGCTTTTCCCCAGGCCCGCGTCATAGCGCTTCCTTCCGTGGCCCGCACGATCAACAAACAGTTTTTTGGAAAAATCGAGCATTGGGAAAAGACCATCGGCATGACCAACGTTCCCAGGAAGGCCGTAAATATCGAGTCTCTATCCGAATACTATTTTGAGCTTGAAGGACAGCGCATCGAGATAATCCCGGAAATCATGGGGGACCTGAAATACAACAGTGTGGTCTGGATCCCCTCGATCAATACGCTCTACGGCAGCGACGTTCTTTTCAACCAGGCTCACCCTTTTACCTGCGAGGTTACGGCGGAAGAACGCCGGCAGTGGATCAATGACCTCAACCGGCTGGAGGCCATGAACGCCGGGGTGGTTATTCCCGGCCATCAGAAACCGGGTATGGCCTTCGATGCCTCATCCTTCAGTTTTACCCGGGACTACCTGGTTGCCACGGAAGAAGAGCTGGCCAGGACGCAGGATACGGGAGGGTTTTACTATGCCATGGTCAAGCGTTTTCCGGAGGCCAACCTCTTCATCAGCAATGATATGAACGCGGGGGTTTTCAAGGGGGGCATGGACTGGAACTGGCGGGACGAGTAAGGCGAGCTGTTTTTCTAGCAGATACTGTAATTTTTAACAAGAGTAATTTAAAAAATAAACAGGGAATTTTTCATCACGTCGGACACTTAACCCACCAACGATGAAAATAAGTCCTGGCAATATATATAACGACAGAATTAGTGGCGTATACAGGTGGTTGCCACAGCCTGGTTGGTCTGCCGACTGCGCAAGGAGGTAAGGTGACCGGAGTCTGCTCATCGGAGACTCAACCAGACTGTGTTCCATCCGCAATATTTTATGACGTTATATATAGTATGCAATCGGTGTTAATACTAGAATCTCTCCCACCGCGGGAGAGACTAAGGTGCACTTTTTGGAGTTTTGTTTCTAAAGTAAAATTCAGGGGGTGAAAAATGG
>CAYLVC010000364.1:0-3304 GCA_964387005.1 uncultured Dehalococcoidales bacterium
CCGCCGGGGCCACGGCGGGGAGATAGCGCCAGCTAGGGCGCGAATAAAATACTTCTGGGCGCAAAGCTTTTTGTAGCCCAGACCGGCTTGGGCTTTATCATAAGGAGCAATCCAAATGAAAAAGCTCAAAGCGGTAACAGATTTTTTGCTTGCAGCATCGGCAGTTTTGGCCGCCATTGCTAAAATCATTGCCCTGTTATCCTAAACCATGGCGGGGTGGTGTTCCATCCAGCCTATATCTTTCTTACACCATCACCCGGCAGTTTTCTATCGCCAAAAGTGCAATCGGCTTTGGCATTAGAACAGAGCCATGGCTCGTTCCTGAAGGAATTACGGGCAGCAATATCATAAATCTTTTTTAAAATAATAAGTTAGCCATAGCATTGTCTAGTTCCCTGTAACCCGGCTCTCCACACTTTTTGATGTTGCCGGGTTTAAGACACAAGGCATTTAAAGTATTGTTCTTTATTTTCTTGACAAATAAAGATTTGTTCTTTATTCTTTATTCAACAAGCGGAACAACCCCGCACTCGCCCGCACGACAAGCAGCCGGAAGCACCCTGAGCGCATTGACGCATTACCAGGAAGCAAACCGGCACAAAGCCATCGGCGGGATTGGCGCCGGCAAGGTCACAGAGCATTCGTCAACAGGAGATGGCTCAGAAGAATAGCCGGATGAAACGGGAAGAATCGGACATCGCGGGGAGAATCGGATTCCAGATGGCCTCATAAGCCAGCTTCACCGGGTTCGACTCCCGGCCCCGCAACCAAAAGGAAAAGGGCATGAAGACAATATTCATAAAAATCAACAAGCTCTGGGTAGAACTAGAGCGAGACGAACCTCAAGGCAACCCGGCCCTTGAAATCGGCCTTGGTATGCTTCTGCTGGGCTTCCTTGTCGCGGCGGTGGCGTTCGCGTGAGACTATATGCAGATCAAATTCAACGAGAGGAAGAAGAACGAGGCGACATGGTGGACGAATGGGCTACTCTCCATGACGGAGGTTGGCCTCGTCCGGAAATCTGCAAGTTTGCCGAACAAGGCTGTGAAAGCACATGCAAGATCGCCGTTGAATGCGGCAGAGAAAGACGCAAACCATGATCTATTTTCCTTCCGTCACTGAAGTTCTGTCTCCCTGGGCGGACTTTTCGCGCATTCCGCCGGATGTCCTGGACGCCGCTGCAAAACGCGGCACAGCCGTCCATAACGCCTGTTTCGCTTACGCCGCTGGCCTGCCCGTCATCGAGTCAAACGAGGTCACGCCCTATCTGAACAGTTTCAAGCGCTGGTTTGATCTTGTCGTCGCTGAAGTGGTCCTTTGCGAACAGCGCATCACAGATGAAGCACATGGATACCACGGAGAGCCGGATCTTGTTATCAAGGCAAAGCACAATGAAGTTATCCTTGTTGACGTGAAAACCCCCGTAACAAAGATCAAAACATGGCGCATCCAGCTTTCCGCATACAAGGAACTTTGCGAAATGTTCTTGGATAAGCAGATGGATCGCGTCGGATCGTTGCGCCTGTCCCCGGAAGGAAAAACAGCCAAAATGGACTATTACGACCATCAGGCCCAAGACTTCTGCATATTTTTAAGTTCATTAAATTGTTACAGATATTTTAAATCATAAGGAGGTTCCACCATGAATTTATCAGCCGCTTTGAGCGAAGAAGACAATGAAGAACAGGTTACGGAAATACTGCCGGCAATCGCATCGGCATTGTCGCTCATGTCCGTGAAACCGCAGTTCGCCCAGTATGTAGCAGCGACGGAAAAGATGGCTCTGGATGCCGCAGCAATCAACATTAACAATGAAGACGGGCTAAAGTTCGCCGTCGCCCTGGGTGGTGAGGCCAAAAAGATCGTCAAGGCCATTGAATCCCGAAAGAAGGACGTTACGGCAGATGCCAGCGAATACGTTAAGTCAGTCAATGGATTTTGCAAGATATTTACCGACAAACTGGGCCTTATCGAGACCACACTGAAGCAGAAAATCACAGCCTATCAGATCAAAGTTGAGCTTGAGCGCCGCAAACAGGAAGAAGCCGCACGTAAAGCCGCCAAAGAATTACAGGCAAAGATCGACGCTGAAGCCGCTGAAGCAAACCGCAAGACGCGTGAAGAAGCAGCCCGGAAAGCAGAGGAAGAAGCCATAGCGAAAAATGCCAGTGATATGGAGATTGCTGCGGCAAAAAAAGCGGCGGAAGACGAAGCAGCAAAGCATGAAATCGCGGCACCGCAACTTCCGGACATGGTTATTCCAAAACAGGAGACCGTAACGCGCACAGAGACCGGCACATCCAGCTATCAGATAAAAACATGGAAATGCTACGTTCAATCCCCCGACCTTGTTCCGCGCGAATACTGCGTGCCGGACGGGCGATTGCTGAACCAGGCAGTCAAGCAGGGAATCAGAGAAATCCCCGGCTGCAGTATTGTTGAAGAAATCGACGCACGATTCAGAACATGAAAATATAAAGGAGAATTATTATGGCAAATCAGAATTTACCGGCAACACAGAAAGCGGCAAATATCAGAACATTACTAGAGAAATCAAAGGCGCAAATGGCGCTTGCCCTGCCAAAGCACTTAACGTCAGACCGACTTTTGCGCGTCGCCATGACCAGCATCCAGAAGACGCCCAAACTTCTAGATTGCACACCGCAAAGCCTGCTGGCCTGCGTGATGACATGCGCACAGCTCGGCCTTGAGCCTGATCAATTTCTCGGTCAAGCCTATCTTGTTCCTTACGGCAATGTATGAACACTGATTCCAGGATACCGTGGATACATCGCCTTGGCACGGAGGTCAGGAGAGCTGCAAACCCTGTCCGCCCAGGTTGTCTATTCCAATGACGAATTTTCGCTTCAATATGGAGTGGAAGACACCCTGATTCACAAACCTGCGTTAAATGGACGTGGTGAAGCCCTCGGAGCTCACTGCGTCTTCAAATACAAAGACGGCGGTTATTCCTTCGATTGGATGAGCAAGGAGGATATTGAAAAAATCCGCAAACGATCCAAGGCATCAGACAATGGCCCTTGGGTGACGGATTGGGACGAGATGGCAAAGAAAACCGTCATTAAACGCCATGCAAAACTGGCCCCGCTATCCGTGGAGTTTCAAAAGGCCGTCGAACTGGAAAACCGCGCCATGAACGGAGAATCACAGTCCGACTTATTGACAATGAATGGTGCGGATGACGGCATAATTGACGCCGAACCAACGGATGACAGCACTCCGCAACAGATCAACGCGGAATTTGACTCAACAATCCCGGCAGGAACAGATCTCAACGTGCTCA
>CAYLVC010000365.1:0-1748 GCA_964387005.1 uncultured Dehalococcoidales bacterium
TACGGCGTTCCTCTCCAGTTCATCAACATGAAAAGCTGACAGACTTCAATGTGCCCCTTACTTTTTATCCTCTCCTATTCATCCTGCTGCGCAGGGCAAAAAAAGTCGGGACGGTCCAGGCGAACAGGGTTATAGTTGACATGAAGGAGACGCGGTAAGATGGAATGGCCGGAGAGGTTCAACGCGGCGGTAGAATACCTTGAGCAGCATCTTGAGGATGAAATCGATTATGCCGCGGCGGCGAAAATCGCCTGTTTTTCCCTGTTTCATTTCCAGCGTATATTTCATGTTGTTAACGGCATGACGCTGGTCGACTATGTCAGGCGCAGGAGATTGACCCTGGCCGCCAGGGACCTGTCATCGGGTAACGGCAGGATAATAGACATCGCCCTGAAGTACGGTTACGATTCTCCGGACGCTTTCACACGGGCCTTCCGCAGGGTGAATGGAATTACTCCCCAGGCAGCGCGCGAGCCGGGAGTGACTCTGGTAGCCTGCCCGCGTATCTCATTCCAGATTGTTTTAAAAGGAGGAGATAACATGGACTACCGGATCGTTGAGAAGCCTGCGTTTGAGGTGGTATGCCGCATTAAAAAATTCACCACGGTAAACGGGGAAAACTTTATCAAGGTGCCCCAGTTCTGGGATGAATACTGCCGGGACAGGAACGGAGAGAAGCTGATGATGGAGTACTCCGGATGCAAGCCGGGGCCGGCAACAGGCGGGGTGGAGTTGGGAATATGCTGGATTCCCGAAGATGCCGTCACAAAGGAAGAGTTTACCTACGGCATCGGCGCGGAGAAACCGGAAAAGGGAATCCCGGCCGGATTCCAGACTAAAAAAATTCCCGCGGCCACCTGGGCGGTCTTCGAGGCCAGGGGGGCGCTGCGGCCAGTGCCCGAGGCCATTCAGGACGTGACCAAAAGGATTTTCAGCGAGTGGTTCCCCTCAACCGGCTACGAGCATGCACCGCAGCCTGAGCTGGAGGTCTATCCGCCGGGCGATACCAACAGCCCGAACTACGTGTGCCAGATCTGGATTCCTATACTGAAGCAAAAGAAATAGAATCCCGACATTGACAACATTGAAATGAGGGGAAGCCCTCTTTTCTCCATGCGGGAGAGAGGGCCTCCCCGCGCAGGGTGAATAATTACACTTTTACCTGCAGGCTGACACCTCCAATAACTCGGTCTTTTCCGGAAATCTCCATGATGCGGTACAGGGCGAATTGCCCGCGGTTGCGGTAGTTCGAGACCACTCCAATGAGCCGCATTTTCTGTTTCTTTTTGGCTCCCAGGCGGAACAACAGGCCTGCATTTCGGAAATCGGTGATCCGCAATAAAGGCAGCCCGTTAATAATCACCGGTTCAAGTCCTTCAAGCTGGAATCTACGGGTCAAGGCACTTGAAGATCTGCTGCCGATTTTGATACGGGCGTCGCTGCAAAAACGCATAAAAAGGGTATCCTCGTCGGGCTCTTTTTCACATCCCGGCAGCAGTCCCAGTGTTGTATTGGCCGGGATGTACAGGGTAATACCTTCCAGGTGACCTGAAGCGCCCTGGTTCGTGACAGGGGTATACTCCGGCAGATTTTCTGATGCGGATATAATCTGAATACCCGGTGTACCGGACAAGACACTACCGGCTGAGAGCGGCAAGCCGGACTGGATAATCCTGGCCTCATTCTCCAGTCCATCTACCAGGCCGGCCGGATCCAGGAACAACTGTATGTCATCGGAATGTTTTTCG
>CAYLVC010000365.1:1758-3301 GCA_964387005.1 uncultured Dehalococcoidales bacterium
CCCGGAGGTTATGCCCGACCAGAAACTCGAAATTGAAAATATACCCTCTGGATTGAGATTGGTCCCAGTGCAGATCGCCGGGATCTTCAATTGTCACATTACGCTGGGCCAGCTTCTTGTTTTCCCAGACGTGATGCAGGCCTGAAGGCGTCAGTTCCATGGGAGTGACCTCAGCCAGCAAACAGGGATGCCAGCCTGCCGCCGGAGGTATCCTGTCGGCGGGCCATAATATTTTGGCGATACTGCTTCCTTCGACTCCTCCGGCAGCGCCGGGTACGCTTACAGTCGTCGAACCCAGCAGTCCCTCCGGGTTCCAGTCAACAGGATAAAGGAATTCAGTGCCCGGCAGCAGAGACTGGAAATTGCCCAGGTATACCCGGACCGTCACGTTGTCATAAGACAGGGCATTCTTGTTTCGCACCCGCACATAAATCCAGTTGTCAAGAGTCCGAAGGGGAGTCTGGTGGTCCGTTCCGCCGTCATCACTGTTACGGACCCAGAGGTCCGGGGACTCCCAGAAGATGCCTGCGCTGGCAGCACCGCCCCTATCGGTGGTGTTGTCTTTCAGGTACAGGTCAGAATAATGATTATGCAGCAAACAGGTATCAATCATAGCCTGTCCGAAGGTCCTCTGACGGAAATTATCGGTATGGCGGGCCCGCCAGTTTTCGCTATCGTTGATGAACGTGGTAGTTGTCGTGGCGCTGCGGGTAATAACGATAAAAGCCACGTGAAAAACACGCTGGCTGTTGAGGTAATCAGGACTGCGAGTCCCTTCTTCATTCTGAATATTGCCGATGCTGACGTTGATGGTACCCGGACTGGGTGTATAGGGGCCGGCTGTGGCATCACTGATAGCTGGTGATGGGTTCTGGACGATGGTGATATCGGGGACGTCGGCTGCCGGAATCAGTCCCATCAGGTACAGGTCCAGAGGATGATAGCCGAACCAGTGCTCGTCAGAAGCAACGTCCTCCCAATAGCGGTTGCGGTTAAAGGTCCCATCCGCATTGTCTACCCAATCAGCCCTGTCGTAGTCCATGCAGGAATTTTCGTTGTCAGGCCAGCGCCCCCAATGATAGCCCTTCTGGGAGGCATCGTATATCCAGTCCTCATGCAGGAGTGTTTGTGTAGCCCCGCCAGGGGTGTTACGGTAATTTACAAAGAAACTCCACTGGTGAAGCATTTCATGCAACAACGTTCTCAGGCTGAACCATGAATGAAAACTGTACCTGAGTAGCCGGGTAGAACCCCAGCTGGCACGATTATTGGTGGCTCCCAATCCGACCCCGCCGATGTTATTGAAGATGTGACTGCTGGCGTTGCCATTATCCGGCAAGCCACTGCCAACATCTACCATGAATGTGACGAAGTCATAATCATCACCGAAAGTGCCCCTGAAGATAGTCCAGGCCCCAACCAGGTCAATAACCTGGCTGCCGCCGGCCAGGGTGGTTACGAGATGAGCATCGGTGTCCTGGATAACAAAAGTTTCTCCAACGACACTGCCGGTCGCGTCCGCCGGAATATCGCCCATATTTTC
>CAYLVC010000366.1:0-3058 GCA_964387005.1 uncultured Dehalococcoidales bacterium
GTGCTCCCTGTCCCGGTATATCTTGTGCAGTGTGGCTTTGGCGGTATTGAGATGCGGATGATAATGTACCTGGATCTCGGGGTCACGCGGGGATTCCAGGCTTTCTATGGTCAGTTTCAAGCGGTGACCGACTTTAAACACGTTGGATATAACGCCAAGAGCGATGTTGTATTCATAAATTGCACCGGGTTTGATAGGTTCAACACTTTCACGGGTGTGCGAATGATAGGGCTCGGCAGGACTGGATTTACCGGGGTCAAGCGCCCGGTGAGAAGCCTTCAGGAAGCTTTTGGACACCCTTGTTTCCACCCCATTGGGCGCCACATCATACAGCTTCACAATCCAGTTGGTATCATCCTGGTCAATCGAAGCAAAAAAGTTGATGGCGGCCGGACCGATGACTTGCAGATCTTCATCCAGGGGCGGGCTCTGATAAAGCACCCAGTCCCGTTTGGTGGAGACATGCAGCGGCTGCTGGAAAAAGCCGTCCGGCTCGTCCTGGTTCAGTTCGGGTAAAAAGGAAAGTCCTTCCCAGCGGCGCAGATAGCACTTTGTGTAACTGGCCTGGGATAACGGCCACTCCTTGACGTCACGCCATTTGTTCTCGCCCATCACAAACAGCCTGATCGGGGGCTCGTCCATCATGCCCGTATCGTTGCCCTTAAGCCAGTGGTCATACCACCTGATGAGGACCTCGGTGTCTTCCCGCCAGGGCCGCTCTTCCGGACCGTTGGGTTTTACCAGCAGTTTTTTGGTGGTTTTCAGTCCCTGGTAAAGGTCCCAGTATCCCATGTCTTCATGAGCGCATTTACCTACCACATGCACAGGGATTTTGATTTTGTTATAAAAAGTATAAGCCGAAGCCGCCTGGTAGCTGGGTCCGTCATAGGGATTCATCAGCGTATCAAAGAACCAGGGATTTTTCTGGGGATAAAGCAGCAGATGGTAGAGGTTGGGATAATAACGGATATCCGGATGATTCAACAACTCCTGCCGCCTGCGCTCGAATTCCTCTTTGGGAAGAGACTTTTGAGTCATTGAAACCGCCTTGTTGGCTGCGAAGCCGCTTGTTCCATGACGCCCGTACCAGACCCCATAGCCCATTAAGCTGAGAACGCCTCCTGGATACCCCAGGTCGCGGTACATATCCGCAATCACGTGCGAAACGGCAATACATTTCAAATGTGGAGGCTGTTCAATCGCAGCCTTGATCTGGATCATGCTGAAGTAGGAGTAGCCCACCATGCCGACGTTGCCATCGCACCAGGGCTGTTTAGCCAGCCATTCGATCAGGTCATAACAGTCTTTGCCTTCCGGACCAGGGAATTCACCTTCCGAGGCACCCGTGCCCCTGACATCGCCGATGACATGAATATATCCCCTGGGTACATAATCATTGAAATCACCGGCTTCGATATTGCCGTCCCAGACCGCGCTGCGGCTGAGAGGCTGAGGCGGCAGGAGCAGTTCCATTTCATCCTTCCCGTATCCGGACATTGCCAGCAGCACCGGAAACTTGCCTCTGGCAGCCGGGCGGAAAATATTCACCGCCAGGCGTACCCCGTCCCGCATGGGGACCAGAATATCCCTCTCCGTCTTGATGCTATACCTGGGTTGACTGATAAGTTGACGCCAGTCTTTTTTCATTTTTCTCCTCCTTTCCTCCTGTATTAAAAACGATCTTAAAAACGGATGATGACCTGGCAGTTCCCTGGAAAAACCTTAATCCGGCAACTTGTTCAGGGGGTTCTTTGGCAATATTATAGTCGCTTGCGTTAATCCTGGCAATGCAGGTTTTCGCTGCTGAAATTCCGGCCGCGGCTGATTTCCCAGCTTCAACACACCTTATCCGATGTGGTAGAATAGAGATCGTTGAACTTTACGGGGACGACCTTTACGCTTTATAAGAAATCATTGACTATTGCAGGGGCGACCCTTGCGGTCGCCTTAAAATACCGAGGAGATAATCAAATGGCTAAAACCAGGATAGGGATCATCAATGTCACGGGTTATGTCGGCATAGAGCTGGCCCGTTTGCTCTACCGCCATCCCGCAGTAGAGCTGGTTTCGGTTACCGGGCGCAGTGCCGCCGGACAGAAGCTGGCAAAGGTCTTCCCGCACCTCTCCGGTATCGATCTGACCATCGAAGCCAAACTGGGTGAGGTTGACCTGGCTTTTTCGGCCATGCCCCACCAGGAAAGCGCCAAAGAGGTCATTCCCCTGCTGGAAAAAGGGGTCAGGGTGATAGACATGAGCGCCGATTTCCGGCTGAAAGAACCCTCCGGCTACAAAACATGGTACGACTTCGATCACGCCGCGCCCCAACTGCTGGAAAAGGCTGTTTACGGCCTCTCAGAGCTTCAGCGCCAGAAAATCGCCAGCGCTCAACTGGTGGCCAATCCCGGCTGTTATCCCACCTGCGCGATACTGGCCCTGGCCCCGGCCGTGGCCGCAGGCATTATCCGGCCGGACATTATTGTTGACGCCAAGTCCGGCGTATCCGGTGCAGGCAGAAGCCTCAAGCTGGGCAGTCTTTTCTCCGAGGTTGACGAAGATGTTACGGCCTATTCCCTGGACGGGCACCGCCACCTGCCGGAGATTATCCAGGAGCTGACAGCCCTGAACAGTGGCGGTCCGCTTAATATTACCTTCGTCCCCCACCTGATGCCCATGACACGCGGCATGCTGAGCACCTGCTATGCAAGATTGATTCCGGAAAAAGTCCCGGGCAACAATCTGAAAGAGGGTATCCGCCAGATTTACCTGGATTATTATGCCAGGGAGCCTGTTGTAAATATCACTCATGCGCCGCCTCACACCAAGCACACCCAGGGAAGCAACTACTGCCATATTTATCCCACTTACGATCCCCGGACCGGCAGCTTGATTGTTATTTCCTGCATAGATAACCTGGTAAAGGGTGCGGCGGGGCAGGGCGTTCAGAACATGAACCTGATGCTGGGTCTGCCTGAAACCAGCGGACTGGAAGCCCCGGCCCTTTTCCCGTAATTCACCTCTCCCCCCATCCCTTCCCCCTTGATGGGGGAAGGTCAGGATG
>CAYLVC010000366.1:3068-3297 GCA_964387005.1 uncultured Dehalococcoidales bacterium
TTCGTCATCGGTCGGGCCCTGGCTCTGGGACGCCGGGCGGCGTTGATCTCGGCCATCGCCTGCTTCTTCATATCCTGGGGCATTCTCTCAATGGCATATCTCAGGGCAGTCCGGGGCATGACCTTTTTGTGCTTCAGGATGTAAGCGAAGACCTCCGGCTGATGCCTGACGGCGGCTTCCTTCAGCATCCAGCCGTAACCCTTTTGCACCAGGTCATCCCGGTCCATCA
>CAYLVC010000367.1:0-1294 GCA_964387005.1 uncultured Dehalococcoidales bacterium
CGTAAGCAGGTGAAACCGCCAGATCGAGAATATGGGTGATCCGGCTGTCTATCAGCCCGGTCTGGTTCCAGGTTGCGCCTCCATCCGTGCTCAGTGAAAAAGCGCTTTCCGCCCCGCAGGTAGCTGTGTAAGCTTTCCGGCTGGAGGCATAATTGCGGTCCATCAAGACACAGGCACCGGAGCTGCCGGAGGGATGCTTAACGCTCAGGTTCCAGGTGCATCCCCCATCTTCACTCGAATAGACGCCGTCCGCACCAGGCGCTACGGCCATCAGGCTGGCCTGAGAAGCCTCTCCCTTTACCGCCAGTCCGCTGATGTCCAGTGCATCCAGTCCCTGGCTTAAAGCGAGGTTAAGATCGAGAAGCTCGGAACTTTGAGGGGCATCCCGCCCGGTAAGGCGGTATACACCACCCCGGCCTTCGCCGCTATCCAGGGCAATAAACTGGACATAATGCCCGCCGGAGAGATCCGCCTCATAATCATCAGGAAAAACCACCGAAGCGGAAAGGAGGGGCAGGGAGCTCAACACCGCATTGCCGGCCTGGCAACCCCAGCCCAGACCGTCGATATCAGCAGCAACTATAACATCGGTCTCGTTGCTGATTACGGCTACAATTTGCCGGTCGCGTGAATAAGACGGTGAAAAGACCACACAACAGGCGTCATGACTGCCTATCTCGAGGTCGGCCCAATCCGGAGAACGGCTTTGATCCAGGATATATATACCGCCGAATTGACCGTTATCCGTATCACGCACCGAGACCGCAATCAGGTCAAAGCCTTCGCAGGAAGTCACGTCGATAGAGGTTATTTCAAGACCGTTTTCACCGGCGCCGCCCGGACTGGGAGCCAGTACCTGGAAATTGTCCCCTGAATCAACTGATTTAAATACGGAAGAAGCAGTGGCATAGTAGATATTCCCCGGTTCCAGCGGACTGGCGGCAATATCCACGATAACAGACTGTACCCGCCCGGAATAAGACCAGGTCCGGCCTTCATCAGTGGACTTAAAAAACCTGAAGGGTGTGCCGTGCGGATCGGCATAACAATAAAGGGCGCCATCCGCCGCACGGGTAAGGCAGCGAACATCCGATCCGGCTGCCAGCAGCCAGTTGCCTGATACTCCTTCAGAAGGAATATTGAACGCGGACCACAGCATATCTCCTGCACTGCTCGAACGGGGAAACGTCGCCAGCAGAGAAGAAATCAGAATAAGCGATACTGCCAGTATCAGAAATACTCTTCCGTGGGGCATAGCGCCTATTTTACTGTGCATGAACAGAGGAAGTCAAAT
>CAYLVC010000367.1:1394-3287 GCA_964387005.1 uncultured Dehalococcoidales bacterium
ACGCCGGCATCCCAGAGGGCCTGCATTTCGATTTCAGAGCAAGAAGCGGAAACTGACATGATAACCGGTTTATTGACCATATTGATAACACGCTGGACCTGCATCAGGCGGTCGAAGGTCAGTGTATTTTCTCTGTCACTTCCGAAGATCAGCACGGCTCCGACGGGCAGGTCGTTGACAGTCCTGAGGAGGCCTTCGCTTAAGGCAACATCCAGATCAAGAATACAGCCCGGTTTTTCTTTCGGGACCAGACTTAAGGCCGCAGCCGGAGGAAAGATCAGAAAGTCACAGGAAGCATCGAAGGCTTTTTTCATGGTCCCGTTGCCGGATGCCTTGAGCCAACCTCCGGCGATTATTTTATCGTTTGAACGGCAGACTTTATCCAGGCACTCCAGGTCTCCGGCTTTACCGACTTCAACCACTACCGCATTCACCGAATCCGGAACAGCGGTTAATGCGTCCCTGTTTTCACCCCGGATGCTGGCAATAAGCTGGATCCTGGGCTTTTCCTGAGCGGATTTTCCCAGCATAAAACCCATAGGCTGAGGTTCGGATTGACGAATACGCATTAGTTTATCTATCAAACGGCTCATTTTATCCTGTCCTTAATCAGGCGGAGGGTAACTGATCCCCGATCTGCCCTTTTTATGTGGTAGCCAAGGCATAATAACCATAGGCCTTCGGCTTCTATTATATGTTAGCGTATTTTGGTTGAACTTTCCATTTAGAGAGAAGCGGGGGACACCTGCTATCGGAACCGCTACGCTTTGCAAGGCAAAGGGAAAAGGGATTCGTTTTGAAAAAAATGCTTGTGGTTTGATATGAAACAGACCTGGTACAATGGGTGCGGAATTGGCTATAATGTCGTTATCCTTGTAGTTGGACTATCACAAGAAAAAACTTATACAGGCCGAAGCGCTGAAGGGGAGCGCGTTGCACATCGGACCGCCTGTATTCCGGTGAGATAACAATGAAACTGCCCAAATTCAGGTTTGGCATCAATTTCCTGAAAATTACCGTAGGAGTGGTCTTTTCGCTGATTTGGGGACAGGTAATGTACCTGATCTGGCCGCAGCCTTCCTACATAGTTTTTGTCTTTTTCTATCTTATAGCGGGTAGTGTAATAATAAAGTGGGTATTCTTCGAGATCATCGACCGGGTACACCTGAGAATCCGGCTGAAGACCATAAGCCGGGAAATTGACGAGTCCGACAGACGAGTTCAAAAAGCAATCGAAGGCGGTTATGCCGAGGGTGAACTCCGGTTAGACAGCCGGATGAGCGATATTGAAGGGTTAAGTAAAAATCTGACTTGGCTGGAAAAAGAAGTTTTATCTTTAGGCAACACGGTCAAGTCCGCCATGGCACGGGCTGTCCTGAGTCTTGATAAGAAAGATACCTCTCTGGCAGCAGAAGTCATCGATCAGGACAGCGGAATAGACCACCGGCGCTATTTGCTGGAGAGCAACTGCCTGCAACTCATTCGCGCAGGCAAAGCCGGTGAAAAAGAACTGCGAAAAATAATAGCCATGCTCAACATTGCTAATGAACTGGAGCGTATGGCCGACTACGCTGAGGGCATTGCCAAAATAACCCTGATGCTTGGGAAAGACACCGGCTTAAAACCGCCGGCCCAGCTTCAGAACATGCTAAATATTTCCCTGAAAATGCTTGAAGGCAGCCTGGAAGCGTTCAAAAACAACGATATAGAAAAGGCCAGGCTCATCTCCAAAGAGGATGACCAGGTGGACAGGCTGTATAACCAGGCCTTCAGACAGCTTGTTACCCTTATGATAAAACGCCCGCGGGACATAACAAAAATAACCTGGTTAGTCTGGGCGGCACACAACCTGGAACGCTTTGCGGACAGAGTGACCAACATCTGTGAGCGAGT
>CAYLVC010000368.1:0-1496 GCA_964387005.1 uncultured Dehalococcoidales bacterium
CGGGGAGCGATGGAAATCACCGATAAAGACATGCAGACCTGGGCCTCACAAATAGATACCTTTATTTACGCCGTAGGAGACTGAGGTTCTTGCACTTTTGTCGGCGTGGCCGGCACAGTCAAACTAGAAAAAATAGGCAAACCAGGAGTTTTTATTGTCTGCGACACCTTTGCAGAAGATGCTAAATCTGCCGCCCAGGACAATGGTATGCCCGCGGTACGCCTCCAGACGGTGAGCGCCTCTGAGCTCTATCGCGTGCGGGGAACTGTCAAGGAAGTCAAACCACTGGTTGATAGGGCATTTGATGATATAGTCGGTGCGTTGACCCGTCCACTGATTTCGGCTGAGGCAACACCACCCCAACCGAAGAAAGAAGTAATGGAAACTCAGATTACGGTTAAAGCTGAGACTTACCCGGATGCTATGGAGCAATTCAACCAGTTGTTCCTGGAAAAACGCTGGGGTGATGGATTGCCGCTGGTCGCTCCGACTCGCGAGCGCATCGATTGGATGCTTTCCGGTACCAGCCGTTCCAAGGAAGAGGTAATCGGCAAAATAGACCCCAAGCTGGGGGTCGCTACCATAGAAAAAATAGCCATTAATGCCGTTATGGCGGGAGCCAGGCCGGAATACCTGCCGGTGATTATCGCCGCCATCGAGGCTCTTACAGATGATAGTTTTGATGACCTCCATGTCCTGGCCTCAGCAGGCTCTTTCACGCTGATGGTCGTGGTTTCAGGTCCAATTGCCAAAGAACTGAAGATGAATAGCGGCATCGGTTTCCTGGGCCACGGGTTCAGGTCCAACAATACCATCGGGCGAGCGATCAGGCTATCCACTCTCAATATCGGCCGCCTTTGGCCGGGTGTGAACGATATGGCTTTAACCGGCCGCGTTTCTCCGCATACTTTCTATACCTTTGCCGAAAATGCTGACCTGAGTCCCTGGCAGCCTTACCATACTGTTCGGGGATTTCGGGCAGAAGATAATTGCGTGACTATTGCTTCCATCGGCAGCGCCGGCCCCATGCAAAACTTTTATGGCGGCCTGATTGGCACCTGGAACGCGAAGGGCATCTTGGACAATATGGTAGCAGATATCATCCGGACCGACCGTACTTTGATTAAACAGTGGGGAAACAAGGGTGTAGGTCGTATACCTGGTTCCGGACAAGGAGCCAAGAACCACATGATTGTGCTATTCCCTGAGCTGGCCGTCGAACTCAACAAAATGGGCTTTAATCAGAAGAGCCTGCAAGAAGAGGTCTACCGGCGGGCGGCGATACGCTACGAAGAGCTCAGCCCGGAGGATAGAAAGGCTATTCAGGCCGGTATGGACATGAATATTATCCCTGCTAACCGCAGACCTGTTTTCGAAAAAGCCCTCCAGCCGGGTGGTATGGTGCCAGTGCTGGTCTCCCCGGATAACCTCAATTTCTTCGTAGCCGGTGGTGTACCCGGATGTGCCTTTTCTTTCAGCTATTACCGGCTGCCACC
>CAYLVC010000368.1:1596-3283 GCA_964387005.1 uncultured Dehalococcoidales bacterium
AACGGCAGGTCGCGAATGGACAAAAGGCAGCATTTTTAGTAACCTTTTATCTCTTTCCTGGCCTATGGCTGCAGGCAACAGCCTGGTCATGCTGGGGCCTACTATAGACATGATATGGGTAGGCAAATTAGGCTCATCCTCTATTGCCGGAGTTGGTGTTTCGGGCCTGATCGTCATGCTGGCCAATGCATTGATGATGGGCCTCTTCAACGGTTTACGCGCAATTATATCCCGCTATGTTGGCGCTGGCGACACTTTTCAGGCTAACCATGCAGCTCAACAGGCGCTAATTATCAGCGTTGTCATTTCAATATTCATGGCTGGAATAGGCATCTTATTCGCTGAGCCAATACTATTGTTGTTGGGGGTGAGCTCTGACGTTGTCAGCGAGGGAGCACCGTACCTGCGTATCAACTTCATCGGCATGATAACAATGTCTTTCCAAAGAATAACAGAGTCTTCGATGCAGGCCTCAGGAGATTCGGTAACGCCGATGTGGGTAGCGATCTTCTATCGAATTTTCCACATCGCGCTGTGTCCCTTTCTGGTTTTCGGTTGGGGGTTCTTTCCCAGCCTGGGTGTACGCGGTGCGGCTATTACCAGTATCTTTTCTCAAGGACTGGGAGCAGCAATCGGATTATGGTTACTTTATTCCGGACGGACCAGGCTGCGCCTCACTTTTAAGAACTTCCGGGTCGATTTCAATATGATATGGCGTCTGCTAAAAGTCGGCTTGCCAGCCTCGATGACAGCTATGGAGAGGAACCTGGGCAATCTCATACTGATGTTTTTCATGACTCCTTTCGGCACTCTGGCAGTAGCCAGTCATACTCTGTGTCAGAGGGTGGAGATGTTTTTGTTGATGCCTGCGATGTCCATAGGGCAGGGCGCTGGTATTCTGGTAGGCCAGAATTTGGGCGCCGGTCAGACTGAGAGAGCCGAGAGGACCTGCTGGTGCGCAGCCGGATTTCTGGCAGGCATTATGGCTATAGCTTCAATAGCGGTTTTTGTTTTTGCGGAGAGTATCATACATCTTTTCAGTTCGGAACCCGACCTTGTAGCACTGGGTGCGGCTTTCCTGAGGATAGCTACGGCGGGGTATTTGATAATGGGAGTTACGGCGGTTTTTCAACAGTCTATCAACACAGCAGGGGATACACTGATACCGATGGTTATAATGCTGCTAAATATGTGGCTGGTACAGGTACCCCTGGCTTACTTTCTGCCGCGTACTACCATTCTCGGAGTTTACGGAGTACGCTGGGCCATCGTAGCGGGCGGGGTTACAGCTTTGATTGTTTATGTTTTATATTTTCTGTCCGGGAGGTGGAAGCGTAAGAAAATTTGATTGCCACTTGACCAGGTTATTTATGAGTGAATTCGAGAATACCCAATAGCTCGCTATAGGGATGAATCAAGGTGGAACTGGGTGGCAGAGTTCCATCTATCCCATAGATGCCCCGCAGCTTGCTGCGGGGTCATTCACTTCGCCCTTCCTCATCTCACTACAGACAAGTTGAACGAAGATTCCTGGAACCACGAAGCAAGTTACTTTTGAAAAAGGAGACCGGAATCTACCAAGTGATATATTTTGTCAATAATGAGCGTGGGTGCTTCGGATGCCAGCGGATTGGTTCACAAAATACCCATTTTGTAACTCACGCTTCCAGTACACCACATACTTATA
>CAYLVC010000369.1:0-3263 GCA_964387005.1 uncultured Dehalococcoidales bacterium
GCGCCGGTTCCAGTTGTTCTCCCCTGGCCAGCGCCTGCGCCAACGGCGGACCTTCACCCTTCGCTTTCTTTGGAGGTCTTACTCGTGAAAACCTGCTGTCCTTTGAGTGGGTTATGCCCAATGGCGAGATCCTGAGATCCGGTTCACTTGGTTCAGGGCTGGACTGGTTCTGTGATGACGGGCCGGGCCCAGGTCTCCGTGGACTAATTATGGCCGGCACGGGTACTATGGGTGCGATGGGAGTATTTACCAGGTGCGCCATTAAATTGTTTCCCTGGCCCGGGCCTCCCGAACTGCCTTCGGATGGCATTACTCCGGCTTATAAAGCAGTACTCCCTCCCAATATCACCGGATACACCCTGGCTTTTCCGTCCTGGGAAGCCTATGCAGATGCTCTTTACCGGATCTGGGACAGCGGTATCAGCGGTTATTACCTCCACCGGCAGTATACCATGTTCGGCCGTGACCTTAAGGCAGCTATGATCAGGATACTGACTGACCCGAAAAAGACGCTCAACGACCTTGAAGAGTTGTTAGAAGACCCTGAACTGAAAAAGAAAAACGATGAAATGAAGCGTGATTTCCAGATTGTCCTGGCAGGCATGACCTCGCGGGATATTGCCTGGCAGGATAAGGTACTGAATAAAATACTGGCCGAAACTGGGGGATGGAAGGCCTCTTTGATGGAGGAGCCGGATGTCAAGAATTGGAGTCTACTCTTTCTGTTGAGATTGGGACATAAAAACCTGAATTTTGTCTTTGCCGGAGGTTATGAAGGTGCCTTTGGCATCGGAGGGGTCCCGGACTATTCCTGTCCTAAAGTAGAAATGGCCGCCGAGTTCAAACGCAAATGGGAACTGGAGCATGATTCATTCGTACCGGCCGGAGGCGATTGTATGATGGGTGGAATGGCCGGTATTGGCGGCGGAGGGACAACTGCCTGGGAAAACTTCACCCATTTCGATTCCCACGACAGGGAATCTGTGACCACCACTCACGAATATTTTGAACTTTCGTCCAGGTATGGGATAAAAAATGGTCTGGGCGCTATGGAGAGGATGTATTCCGTATCCCGGCGTGACGACGGATATGCAGTCTCGAAAGAAGACCAGGAGAAAAAGCTCGCGGCATCCACACAGCCGCTGGTTTACCAGTACCAGTGGAAAATCAGGGAGTTTCTCAATCCGAATCACCTGGGCGATGCCTATTACCTGACTCTGGAACCCAAACAATAGCCACTAATAAAAAAGTTACGAGTACAGCCTGAGTTGTGCCGGTGGAGTTTTACGACTCCTCTTTAATAAGGGTGCAACTCAGGCTGTAACGGTTGTGTAATATTGTTGTTACCTGAAATAATACCTTGTGCGGCCTGCTTTTAACGCAAATAATTTAAATAGTAACGTTCAGAATTTGGCAGGGTGCATAAACTGTTTTATTATTAGAAAATACACTGCCGGAAAAGCCAGTATATTATCCCGGCATGAATAATGGTACTGACAGCTAAAACAAACAAAAATATTCCTTTCTGGGTCTTATGCCTGAACACGGAGCGTCCAATCCAGCCGCCGGGGAATCCTCCCAGCAGGGCCAGCCAGTGCAGGTATTTTTCGGGCACGCGCCATCCGCCCGTCCTGGCCCGTGATTTATCGAATCCATATAATCCAAATGTTATGCAGCTAATAACGATCAACCATATAAAATAGAAATAATACCAGAACATTTTATCTCCCGTATAATTATAGCTGACTCTGGTGCAAAAAGGTTCGAAAATGAGCTGATTGCCTTCGTATTTTGTCATGCTGGGGGCCTGATTTCTCCTTTATCCAAATCAGATCGAAGCATATCAGGGTGGGGTGGATATTGTTGTTTTAATCTTTTTACACTTCCGTCATAGCTAAAATTAATGGAAAGAAAAGCTATGGTTTGTTCCCTGCTCTGGAATGAATGGATTCAATGCCCAGGACTTGTACTGCAGAAAAAATAATCATACTTTTATCTTTAAACTGGCCGGACTTTGGATGTTCCTTCACTTGGCGAGCAGGTCCGGCCAGTTAAATCATAAAACATTAATGCAGTATACCTGCAAATCTATACTGGTTCTGCTGCTGTAAATTGTCCTGCCAACCGGCCGAAGGTCCAAGCCCGGCTGTGAGTCAGGCCGGGTACGGTAGTAGGATACTGGTGGTTAAAGAAAGAACCGGAAGCATTACCGGCGGCATACAGCCCCGGAATTACCCTTCTTTCACAATCCAGCACCTGCATCCGGTTATTGATCTTCAGACCGCTGAGTATCACCAAAAAACGCACTTTAATCATGCATGCATAAAAGGGAGGCTGTTCAATCGTGGTTAAACGGTCGGGATGCTTTCCAAAATCAAGGTCTTTGCCTCCACGTGCCAGATAATTATACCTGGCTACCGTTTGTTCCAGTATATCTTTTGGCAGGTCCATCTTTTTATAAAGCTCATCCAGGGTCTGGGCGGAGATAACATCCCCATCCGCCAGGCCTTTGTCAAAATACTCGTCTCTCCATAGACGTCCAACGCGCGTCATGTTCTTGCAGCACTGGCTTTGCATTTTTGGTGCTTCTGTTTTCCATTTATCATCCCAGATAGCCCACACCAGTCCTCCCGGCTGCTGCAATATTTGAGCACACTCGTAACCCCAGGGAAGGTCTTCATTCATGAACCTTTCACCCCTAAGGTCTACCCGCAGCCAGGGTTGGCGGGCGACATTGAAGATGTTGTTGTCAGTCCATACGGCGGACCAGTCAAACATGGCCATGCAGTGAGGCGGTTCGTCTATTGCTGCACCGATCCACATTGCCATTTTCAGCCCATCGCCCGTATTATTAGCGGGGCTGTAGGCGGTAGGTAGGTTGGCGGCAGATTTCCAGCAGTATTTCCTCGTCATTTCACGGTTATTACCATAATCGCCGGAGCACAATATTACTCCTTTGCGCGCGTTGAACTGGGTATAGCCCCCGGACTTGTTGCGGGCCATTACCCCATTTACTCTTTTATTGCCTTCACGGATCAGGTATACGGCCGGTGTTTCAAAGCGGTATTCGACCCCTTTTTCACGGCCGTGTTTAAGAAGCATTTCAGCCAGTGTTTTTTGTCTTTCAGGCAGGAACATATGAATAACCGGGTAGTTGGGAAAGTACCATGGTTTGGTTGTGGGATCAAGGACAACCTTTATACCATCCGCCTCCGCCATATCCAGCAGCCAGTCCATCGCCTGGTCGCAGTTGTCCGCCCAGG
>CAYLVC010000370.1:0-3022 GCA_964387005.1 uncultured Dehalococcoidales bacterium
CGATATAGGGCAGGTTCATCTGAACGCTGAGGACAGCCGCCAGGTCTTCAGCTTTGACCAGGTTCTGGGCAAGCAGTATTTCGCTGAGCTGCCCGCCTCTCTTCTGCTGAAGCTCCAGGGCAAAATTCAGCTTCTCCCGCGTGATCAGCTTTTCTTCGATCAGCATCTCACCCAGGTTCTTACGGGTTTCATTGGAAGTATTATTCAGATCAATACCCATAACCATCCCATCCAATCGGCGGCCAGTCCTTTGAGGACTGGCCGAAATCCGGGACAAACAGCCACCGCTCTTTCACAGAAAATCCAGGGTGAATAACTATGAGACGCTAACCGGCACCCCTGGTTTTTTGTATACGACTATTTCCGTACAGCCGCACTGTAGACAGACAAGATAATCCCCATCCTGTGACTTTTCCAGGTAATATTGTCCCTGGCATTTTTTACATTTCCGGTTCCAGACAACCTTTAACATGTTTTCTCAGTTTCCTTGCAGGACTGTCACTGGTTTAATAAACTAATAACCGGTAGTTACCTGGGTAACCAGTCCGCTGGCAACACAGGAATAAGTCCCTTTGGTGGTTGAAGACCGCAGGTAGTCGGGATAAAGCGCATTGCCAGTTGGGAAAGCGGACATATCGCTGGTAGCCGTGGTAGCCGTCACGGTCTTGAGCGAATTCTTGGCCATCATCACATCCATGGCGCTTTGAACGGTAGCCAGTTCCGCCTTGGCCGCCTCCGGCTCACCGCTGCCGATCAGACCGGTAACGTTGGGTACAATAATTGCCGCCAGTACACCGATAATGGCAATCACGATAAGCAGTTCCACCAGCGTGAACCCACGGTCTCCTCTATGAAGTTTACTCAACAATTTTTTCATTTTCTTTCCTCCTGATATCCTTCTAATTAATAGTATAACTATCTGTTAAGTAACATTCTGGAACAGCCGGATTACTGCAACATTACAGCAACCTTAAAAAGGCTTACAAAAAGATTACAAAATACAACCCCTTTTTCAAGGTAAAATGAGTTTTGTTATAATGATTTTGCAGGCTGTATATGTTAGACTGATAAGGACAGGATAATAGCTCAAAAAGAGCAGAACCAGACCCGGCCTGATAATTTGAGTTAGTTGAAGGAGCAGAACCATGCCGCAGGCAGCCACCGATAGATTGATGAATATGTGCCACTCCCACGCAGCAGATATTGCCGAACTCTGGTACAAAGCCCTGAGCGAGGGTTCAAGAACATCCGCCTTCCGTGCTGTTCCCAAAGAAACCGCCATCCGCCACGCTGTCTCAATATACAAAAATATGGGACGGATGTACTTTGCCAAGGACGCCAGCCAGGAAGTGGAACATATTCTCAATATTGAGGGTATTGTTGAGGACTATTATGCCAGGGGAATACCCCCGGAACAAATTCTTTACTCCCTGGTACTGCTCAGACGCTATATCTGGATCAAGGCCGAGGACGAAGCGCTGTTTGAACTGGCTCTGAACGATATGTATGAAGCCGTTCATGCCATCAACCGCATCTTGTTGATTTTTGATTATCTGAACTACATTACCGCCCGGAAATACAGGGAACTCGCCTCCCAGAAAAGGAACTAATAGACTCTGAGGTTATTATTACAGGTGACTGAATTGAGAAGCATAGTTAAAAAACAACCCGGGCTTTTAACTGCGATAGGGAACACCCCTCTGATTGAGCTGGCAAATATCAATCCCAATCCGCGGGTTAAGGTTATGGTCAAAGTCGAGGGCAACAATCCCGGCGGGTCGGTAAAAGACCGGGCTGCCTTTTATATGATTAAGCAAGCTGAAGAAAGCGGCGAGCTGACCCGGGACAAGACCATTGTGGAAGCGACCTCCGGCAACATGGGAATTGCCCTGGCCATGATCGGAGCAGTCAAAGGCTACCATGTCAGGCTTTTTATGCCCGAGTGCGTCAGCCAGGAAAGGCGGCGCGTACTTGAAGCCTTCGGGGCTGACCTGGTTTTGACTCCCGCCAAAGAGGTTACTGATGGAGCCATTAAACGAGCCAGGGATTTTGTCGACAGCGACCCCGAAAAATACTATTTGCCCGACCAGTTCAGCAATCCTGCCAATGCTATGGCGCACTACCTGAGCACAGGCCCGGAGATCATGACCCAGACCGGGGGCGAGGTGGATATATTCGTGGCCGGGATGGGCACGACAGGCACCCTGATGGGAATCAGCCGGTACCTCAAAGAAAAGAAACCCGGAGTAAAGATAATCGGCGTTGAACCCACTCCAGGTCATTCAATACAGGGACTCAAGAACATGACCGAAGCTATCGTACCCAAAATCTTCCGGCCCGAGGCCCTGGATGAGAAGATGACAGTCCAGGATGACGAAGCCTTCGAAACCTCGCGCCTGCTGGCTTCCTGCGAGGGATTATTTGTTGGCATGTCCAGCGGCGCAGCCGTAGCCTGTTCTTTAAAAGTAGCCGCCGCTATAAAGCAGGGGACTATCGTTACGCTCCTGCCCGACCGGGGCGACCGTTATTTGAGCACCTCGCTTTTCCGCTCGATCTGCGCTCACTGCCCTCCCTAGAAACAGATAAATCCTGGACATCTGACCGCCTCATCAGAAGGGACATGTCAGACAGGAGCCGGTTTTCAGCAGGCACGCAAACAGATCAACGAATATGTACCGCCTTAATGTGGTCCTCGTTGAAGCCAGCGCACGGATTGATTTCTTTCTTATCCTATCCCGTTGACATACAGGGCAGTGCCGATCATCCCGGCCAGGTTCCAGACAGAATGCAGCATAATTGTGCTCCACAGCGACCCGGTTTTATGCCGCACTATCCCGAAGAAAAGGCCAAGGACAAAAACCGTGGCAACACCATAAGCATCATATTGCAGGGCATGCAGAGAAGCAAAAACCGCCGAAGTCAACAATATCGTGCCCGCCGGCCTGAGAAACGAGCGGCTTAAACCGGCGAAAAGAAAACCCCGAAAAAACCCTTCCTCGAACAGCGGGGCAAAGATCACCGT
>CAYLVC010000370.1:3032-3256 GCA_964387005.1 uncultured Dehalococcoidales bacterium
CATAGCAAAGGCGGCCAGTAAGCGGTCTCATAAATGCTGACCATGAAGCCGGTGTTCTCGGATTTTCCGGTTAAGTTATCGAGAAGAATAGATAGAGCCAGCATCCCGGCCAGCGCCGCCAACACCGCCAGAAGGGTCTTTCCATTCAGCGGGTGCAGCGCCAGGTAATCACGGAAAGAAATCCCTTTGCGTATTTTGACGAAAAGAACTATGAAGCCGACTCC
>CAYLVC010000371.1:0-3207 GCA_964387005.1 uncultured Dehalococcoidales bacterium
TCAAAATAGGTCTTGATCATGTCTCTCAGTTTTAATGTGCCTTCCATACCACGCACGGCATTGGGATGAAACTTCATATTAAGCAGCGTCCCGTTGTAACAAACAAACTGGTCCAGGTTGGCGGCTGAATTAAATATAGCCGTAGGACCGTTTTTGTCCATTCCCTGACGGGGGGAAATACCGTCGGCCAGGGGTTCTCCGGCCTTTCTTCCACAGAGTGTTGCCGGGGTGCCTCTGCCCATCATGACATGAGCGGTCACCGGCCATAGTCCGGCATGATAGGGTCCGCGGGGTCCCATCGATTGGTTGATGCGGGTAGTAAAGACCGATGTCGACCAGCGGGCCAACTCATCCACCTCAGGTTCATTGTTGCCATATTTCAAAGCCCCGGTCATAAGCTCGTTACGCAGCGCTTCCTTGCCTTCCCAATTGGTGCGGATAGCTTCCAAAAGCTGAGCACCGGTGTACTTCTGGGTATCAAACACAAAGTGCTTGATCGCCATCAGTGCATCCGCCACATTGGCCGTGCCGACACCCGCAGTACCAATGGAATTATACTTGGCTCCGCCTTGAAGTACATCTTTTCCTTTCTCCACGCAGTCATCAATTACACTTGAGAGCAGGGGAGCCGGCGCGTACCTTGCTGTGATTGTCTCTACCGTATTGGTCAGGGTTACGTGCCAGTCAACAAAATAATGCACCTGTTTGATATAGGCTTCCTTCACTTCTTCAAAGGTTTTAAAGGTAGAAAGATCGCCCGTCCTGAGGCCAGCCTGGACCCCGTTGGCGGGATTGACACCGTCATTCAGGGCCAGTTCAAGACACTGCGGCAGATTGACGAAAGAGGGTGCGCCACCCGCTCCGCAGCAGGGAAAAGACTGTCCTGGAATTGCAGGCTCAACGCAGCCTACAATGGCATAGCCGCGCGCATCTTCCAGTGTCATACCGAGATTCAAAAACCCGGGGATAATAGTCTCATCGTTCTGGAAAGAAGGCATGCCGCCGATCACCTTGGTCACCTCAATAGCCTTGTTCCAGAGCTCATCCGGGGTGCCGTTCCAGATCCTGATGGATAGTGGAGGCTCGTGGAACATAAGGTTTTTGGTGGCATCCAGGCACATATAGGTAATATCGTTGGTGGCATCTTTGCCGTCTTTCGTCTGTCCGCCGATGATGGTATTCTGTCCCGTCGAATAACCACCGGTACCGATGGCGCCCCTTTCACTCTTCATGGGCACCAGTTCCGCCAGCTTGATCCACAGGCATTCTATCAGCTCCTGGGCTTCTTCTTTTGTTATGCGGCCTTCTTTCAGGTCTTTCTTGTAGTAAGGATACAGGTACTGGTCCAGTCTGCCGGGTGACAGTCCCATGAAATCGAATTCCAGTAGAAGCATCATTTCCAGGAAAAAGAAGGACTGGCAGGCTTCCCAGAAGGTCCTGGCCGGATAGGCCGGAACGCGGTCGCAGTTTTCAGCCATGAGCAACAGCTCTGCTTTCCTCCGGGAATCTATTTCCTTCGCAGCTTGCTGGCGGCAAAGATCGGCATATCTCTTGCCCAGGTTGGCCCCGGCTTCGCAAACAATAATCACGGCCTTCCAGAAGTGGTATTTATTGATGTTGTCTCCGTCAAAACGGCTGCCCAGCTTCTTGATCTGTTCTTCGGCATCCTGTTTGATACCCATGAAGCCTTTTTTGATGAGTTTTTCATAGTTTGGCAGGCAGTGTCCAGGGTAGGTCGGGCAGATAACCGGCCATATCAGGGTCAACGCCCCACCGGCCAGCACCTCCCTGGTGCCTTCGGGTGCAGCAGAATTGAAGAAATCGGTTACCCTTTTGCCTTTCCAGTAGTCGGCAATACCCCTCAAAGCCTCTGCATCTTCTTTCGAAATGAGCTGTTTTTCGGTTGCAGCCGTTCTTTTTTCAAAAACACCGGTGTCCAACTCGTTTATAAGCCAGTCGATGCCATACTCGGGAAACATCGGCCCGCAGCGATATGATTTGCCCTGGTTGCCCACCAGAAGCTGGTCTTCGGGAATAAAGATATTCTTCTCCCTGTATACATTAGCCAGGGCTTTGGCCCTTCTGATCACCATGGGCTCGTTTTCAGTTTCCTGGTAGGATTTCGTGACCAGAACAGCCCGCTCCGAGTCAATAATCGGAGTGGTATTCATATATCTGTCCCGCAGCCTGGCAACCCGGTCCGTGGTACCCAGACGGCTTTCTTCTTTTTCTTTAGTAGTCAAAACAACCTCCTGAACAAGCAATCACATTTATCCTTGAGTGAATGAATACGGCCAGACCGCCGGATTATTTTTTTCTGAGCGGCGTCCCGTTTTACCAATTATACAACTATGTCCGTTCCAACGTCGAAAACGGAAATTGATGAGACAACACTGGCTATCCATAAATACCAGTGTTTTTTAACGCATATTTCCATCGAAGTACACTATATATCCAGTCTGCCAGCTCTCCGCCTCAGGAACCTGGCAGCTATCAGTCCTCCTATCAAAACCAGGGAAAGTCCCAGCAATGGAGCGGTCAGTAAACCACGATTTATGCTCTGTACTTCACCGCCTATAACCGACCTTCCGACCAGAAATGTTACAGTTGGGTCCTGGTTTTGAGGCCGGTCAGGGTCGTCTGTCAGAATATCAGGCAACTCGTCGCTTGTAACCAGTCCCTGGTTGGTCACCATCGCCATGCTGTTTACCCCAATGATGATTACTCTGAAACTGATTTCAACACTTCCTCCCGGCAGAATTGTGCCAACGGACACAATAACCGGCGCAGTCCCATCGTTGCCTCCGGTTACCGTTCCCTGGTTGGTGTTCACGGTTCCTGGGACCAGTGAAGTCAGTGGATCGGGGGTATCACTGAATACCACGCCGGTCGCTTCTCCAGTTCCATTGTTCGTGATTGTTATGGTATATTCCAGGGTGTCTCCCACTGAAGGTTTCCCATTAGAATCGGCATCGGTCTGAAGCCGGTCAGTCTTGGCAGCCTGAAGTACCGGCGAATAGCGGGTATCTACCTTTTCTTCATCCTGGTTTCCCGCTCCCTGGGATGAAGTAATGCTGACATCATTTCTTAATATAATTCCAATATTGACAGAAGACCTGACACGAACGATTACTTCGATCGTCCCCGAAGCCCCGGCAGCCAGAGAACCAATCGTCCAGACATTGTCGGTGCCGGAATCAGGCGCAG
>CAYLVC010000372.1:0-3187 GCA_964387005.1 uncultured Dehalococcoidales bacterium
AAAGTGAAATGATCGTTAAGGAAAAAATTGGAAACTATCGAGGCTTCAATACCGACCAGAGCGGAGATATAGTAGGGCAACCCGCCGAATTCAGTTAAGAGCCAGAGAATACCCTGGTTTACCACCACGCCGCTCAGTCCTACACCCACAAATTTCAGGAACCTGACCAGTTCCCCTTTCCGGCGCATCAGGCTCAGGATATGCTCAAGGTAGTCCAGTTGCTGCCTGGCTTTCATTTTACTACGTCCGCTGCTGCGGTCCTCGAAGATGAAAGGGACTTCAACGACATTTTGAAATTTGCCCATGACCAGCATTTCAAGTAAAATCTTGTAGCCGATGGGTTTGAGTTCTACCCCTTCGATTTTTTCCCGTTTGAACATGAAGAAACCGGACATAGGGTCATTGACCTTGCGAATGGATGGCAGAAAGACATGGGCAATGGTTGAGGCGCCTTTAGAGATAATACGGCGGAGCAGTCCCCAGTTGGGGACGCCTCCTCCCGGGACATAGCGGCTGCCGATGGCCATGTCCGCTCCGTTTTCCAGGGCTTTGATCAGATCTGCATTAATTTCCGGAGGATGCTGTAAATCGGCATCCATTACGCCGATGATATTGCCCCTGGCATACTGGAAACCGTGCATTACGGCGGTCGCCAACCCTTTTTCTCTTTTCCGTACCAGGACTTTGACGGGATATTTATCTGCCAGACCCGCCGCAATATCCACTGTTTTGTCTTTGCTGTTATCATCAACCAGCAGAATTTCATAATCGCGTCCGGCAAGAGTCCGGCTCAATCTTTCAACCAGGGGTACGATATTATCCTGTTCATTATAAGTGGGAATAACAATGGATAACATATTTTCGATATTAGCCGGAACTGTGTCGGAGGCTTGTTTTGTGTCCATTGAATGGAAGCTCCTCCCTCTTGTGAGATTTGCTAATTTGAATTCTACCACATTCGATGGTTGGATTCACGCCAGGGAAGATTCTGGTATAATTGTGTATATGTATCTATCTGAATTCCTTTCAACCTTTCTCATTGCTCTGGGTTTGGCTGCCGATTGTTTTGCTGTATCTTTAAGCGGCAGCATATCGATGGCGAAGCTGCGTTATGTTCAGGTGTTGCGTACCGGGCTGGCCTTCGGAATAGCCCAGGCGATTATGCCTTTTATCGGATGGCTGGCCGGCAGGACGGTAATAGATTATGTGGCGGATTATGATCACTGGATTGCGTTTGGTCTCCTGGGGTTCATCGGGGGCAAAATGCTTTGGGAGTCCCTGCATGAAAAGGATGACCGGAAAGAAGGATCAGATATCAGCCGGGGGTTGCTGCTGCTGACACTGGCTTTCGCCACCAGTATCGATGCCCTGGCGGCAGGTCTCAGTTTTGCCTTCCTTGAGATCAACATACTGGCGGCTGTTTTACTGATCGGGGTTGTAACTTTGCTGGTTACACACCTGGGGTTTTATCTTGGCAGGAAAGCCGGGCCTTTACTGGGCCGTAATGCCAGGCTTGTCGGAGGGGTCATCCTTATAGCAATTGGCCTGCGTATTCTAATCAGCCATCTGATAGGGGGATAAAGTCAGATTATCAGTTTTTGTGAGACAGGCAGAAGCCCTTGAATGTTGTGTAAGGCCCGATCACTTTCGACCCTGCTATTTGTCAAGCTTCTGATGGGCAACTTTAAGCTCTTCAGGGATATTGATCTTCTGGGGGCAGACCTCCACGCATTTCCCACACTCTATACAGTTGTTTGCCCGCTGTTCCGGTTTCAGGCCGAACGGCCCTTTGTAGCGGAATGCTCCCATCTGCGGGGCATCATAAATCGTCATTTCGTTATAGATTTCGAAAATGCCGGGGATATCAACCCCGTTTGGGCAGGGGGAACAATAGCGGCATTTGGTGCAGGGAACTGGACTGAGTCCCTGGTAGGCTTTTCTTACACGCTCGATTATAGCCAGTTCGTCAGTTGTTAACAAGCCGGGACCGGATTTTTCGGCACTGGCGATGTTTTCCACAACCTGCTGCATATTGCTCATGCCGCTGAGGACAACGGAGATCTCAGGCTGGTTCCATATCCATTGCAGTCCCCAGTCCGCAGGAGTACTCTGCCGGGGGGCTGACTGCCAGATTTCCGCTACGGAAGGAGGGGGAGTCTTGGCGATCATTCCGCCCCTCAGTGGCTCCATTACTACGATGCCCAGGTTTTTAGCAGCAGCATATTCCACACCCTTCCTGCCTGCCTGGTTGTTAACATCCATGTAGTTGTACTGCACCTGGCAGAATGTCCATCCATCGTACGCATCCAGTATTTCTTTGAAGACCTCAAAATCGTCATGGAACGAGAATCCCAGATAAGCGATTTTACCGTCAGCCAGCTTACCTTCCGCCCAGCGAATCAGGTCCCAGTCCCGCACTTTTTGCCAGCCTGCCTTGTTTAATCCGTGAAAAAGGTAAAAATCTATCTTCGTGGTTTTTAACCTTTCAAGCTGTTCATCCAGAATGTGGTCGATTTCATCCGGCTTTTGCAGCATATTGACCGGCAGCTTGGTTGCTATTCTGACTTTGTCCCTATAGCCGTCCTGAAGGGCCTTCCCCAGGATTTTTTCGCTGTTGCCCATGTGGTACATATAGGCTGTATCAATGTAGTTCACCCCGTGATCAATGGCATAGCGCAGGATGCGAATGGCCTCAGGTTCATTCACCGGTGAAGACATCTCAGAGCCTGTAGAAGGCAAGCGCATCGCTCCGAATCCCAGGGCTGATACTTTCCAGTCCAATTTTCCAAACTGACGGTATTTCATTGCCGATTACCCCCCTTCTCAAGAGACTATAAAAGGAACCTTGGTAAAAAATAACATTCAACGTATATATGGTGGCTGGTAATTCAGTATAGCGGATACGATAAATGGAATTCAAATATTCCACGGGGAGAAAAGGAAGTCAGCGGTCCGGCCAACATTGACAAAATACCTGCTGGAGAATACCATTATATTAACTAAGAGAAGGGAGCAATAACCTGATGCAAGTAAACATCAAATGTCCTGCCTGTAACTCGGATAGCAGCTTTTTTATCGCCAAGAATGTCTTCCAGGGACCTTTCAGGTGCTGGAAATGCAAAGCCCTGTTCACTGTGAAAGTGAGGGATGGAGAGATTCAGCTTTGTGAACCGTTAACCCAGGAAGA
>CAYLVC010000373.1:0-3180 GCA_964387005.1 uncultured Dehalococcoidales bacterium
GCCCAGCACCAGGATGGTATCGTCCGGGCTGGCATTGTCTATTGCCTCCTGGATTGTAGCGAAGTCGCCCGGTACATTCCATTTAGCCTGCTTGGCCGCCGAAACTGTGGTGGGAAATACCATCACGAGAACCAAAGCCAACAAAAATAATGCTGTAAATACTTTTTTCAAATCATTAACCTCCATACTACATATATTTCTATTTTCGGCACAAAGGCTAGGCCGAATATGTTCACCTCATATCGCACCTCCTGTAATTTCGAGGATTCGTTGGCAATATGAATGAATCGTACGTATCGGAAATAACTAACCTTCCTGCTTAGCTAATGTAAATAATGTACGCATTATACCATCCTGGGGTCGGATGTCAATAGTCCGAGTCCGCCGGACCGGCTTCTTCCTCAGGAAAAGGAAGATGGGAGAGGGATTTACCCTTTCCACGCACCTTTTACTCCCGTCTCCCTTATTTGAAATTTGAATTTTGGTTATTGAGGTTTGTTTGATTATCGTTTCTTATCATTGGTTATTGTCGCTTGTTTCAGTCTTATTATGCTAGAATGATTATGTACCGGCACTATGTTTTTTGCGAAATGCGTATTGTTTTGTCTGTGCATATAGTTGCACTGTCTTTCTCAAATTGAGGTTTGACCCCTGTAATTTATCGCTTTGCCGGTGGAGCAGCGGCTTATGATCGGTTCAACGCTACAATTGCATAATCTGGCCGGTTTATACGGCCTCAAGACAAGCTACCTGGATGCCGGCGGGCAGCTGAAAAATGCCTCCCGGGAAGTTATTCTGGCTGCTCTTCAGGCCATGGGCGCCGAATTGAGCTCAATCAATGACGTTCCCGCCGCCCTGCGGCAAAAACGGCAGCAGCACTGGCTGCGGGTAATTGAGCCGATAACTTTAGTCTGGGAAGGCCATGACTTGACCCTTAATCTGCGTGTCCCCGCCGCCCTTATACCGGTCAATTTAAGCGTGATTCTCAAGATGGAGACGGGCGCCGAGAAAAAACTGGACTGGCGGATCGAGGAGTCAGGCGTAATTGACTCCGTTTTGATCGATGGCAGACGGTTTATCAGCACGCGCCTCTACTTGCCCGGAAAAATCCCGGCCGGATATCACCGCCTGAGTTTTAGCCTGGCTGGCGAGGTCTTCGAAACCTTGATTATTTCGGCACCCGCCAGGGCCTTCTCCCCCTCTACCGCCGAAAAACCCTGGGGTGTGTTCTTGCCGCTCTACGCCCTCCGCAGCCGCAGAAGCTGGGGGGCCGGAGATCTGGGCGACCTGGAAAACTTAACTCACTGGACCGCCCAAAGCGGCGGCAAAATTGTCGGCACACTGCCCCTCCTCTCCTCTTTTTTCGATAAGGAAAAAGGGCCCGGCCCCTACCTTCCGGCCAGCCGTTTGTTCTGGAACGAATTTTATCTGTCCCTGGAAAAAGTCCCGGAGCTGGAGCATTGCCCCGCCGCCGCTGAACTGGTCGCTTCACCTGAATTCAATCTCAAAATAGCTGCTCTCAAAAAGGCCGGCAGCGTGGACTACTATTCCCAGCTTGCCCTGAAACGGCGCGTCCTGGAAATGCTGGCCGAGGACTTTTTTAAGAGGAAAGACCGGCGTTTCGCGGAATTCCAGAGCTGGCTGGAAAATAGCCCGCAGGCCTCGGACTATGCCGCTTTCCGCTCTGCCGGAGAGACGCTGGGCCTGGACTGGCATAACTGGCCCGAAGATATGTATCATCAAGGCAGGTTCAACAACACCGCTGTCCCTGAACCTGCCCGCCGCTATCACCTATACTCTCAATGGCTGCTCCACGAGCAGATACAGTCGCTGCGCCGGACTTCGGAAATAGAAGGAGTATCCCTCTACCTTGACCTTCCGGTGGGTGTGCATCCCTTAAGCTATGATATCTGGTCGCAGCCGGAGCTTTTTGTTCAGGGAGCAAGCGGCGGAGCCCCGCCCGACCCGGTTTTCACCGGCGGGCAAAAATGGGATTTCCCTCCCCTCCATCCCGAGAAGATCCGCCGGCAGGGCTACCGCTATTTTATTGACAGCCTCAGGCATCAGTTGTCAACCGCCGGTATGCTGCGGATCGACCATATTATGCAGTTTCACCGGCTTTTCTGGATACCGGACGGTCTGGAAACACCGGAAGGTTTATATGTCACATACAGGGCGGAGGAGTTTTATGCCATACTCGCCCTGGAGTCCTGCCGCCATCAGGCCGTAATTGTCGGTGAGGACCTGGGCATGGTCCCTCCGGAGGTCAGACCGATGATGGAAAAACACGGCATCAGCCGCATGCACATCAGCCAGTATGACTTCATCAGCGAAGGCCAGGCCGGGCAGGTCCCGGCCGGCAGCGTGGCCTCTCTTAATACCCATGATATGTTTCCCTTTGCTTCTTTCTGGGAAGAAAAAGACATTGCCGAACGCCTGAAGCTTAAGCTCATCGATTCAAGCCAGGCCCAATCGGAGATGGAACAGCGGCGTAATATCAAACGCTCCCTCATCAGTATTCTCCAGTACAGGGGGTTAGATAACGAGATTGCCCAGGATACCCTGGCTACCCTCAAGGCCATCCTGGGACTGCTCGCGGCAGGTCCGGCCTTTGCCCTTCTGGTGAACCTGGAAGACTTATGGCTGGAGACCCGCTCCCAGAATGTTCCCGGCACCAGCCGCTCACAAAACTGGAGCCGCAAGGCCCGCTATTCCTTCGAATATTTCAGCCAGATGCCCCAGGTAACCGATATACTGTCCCAGATCGACCGGGAGCGTAAAGGGAAGTAAGCGTGACAGGTGTCTCCCTTTCTCCACTTTCCTCTCCCCAGCGCGGGAGAGGATGAAGGTGAGGGGGTACCAATTTACTGATGTTGCTATTGGTATTATAACGGCAAATAGCTAAGTGGTCATTTTAGCTGTTTAGCGCTATTATTGTATAATATGGAATCAAATAACAACCAGATTCTTACCCTGGGAGTTGATCTGGGCGGTACCAAAGCAGATACCGCCCTGGTGGATTCTTCAGGACGTATACTATCTTCTCATTACAGGCTGATCGGCACTAAAAAAGACCCTGATAGCATCATTGCAGGGATTGTCGATTCTGTCCGTGTCTGCCTGGATGAAACAGGCCAAAAAGCTCAGGCCCTGGGCATTGGCGTTGCCGGTCAGATAGAT
>CAYLVC010000374.1:0-3178 GCA_964387005.1 uncultured Dehalococcoidales bacterium
GAGGATACACTTATCGGGAACGCTTTCGCCGATATCGTCTTTATGGGTATAGTACTGCATGATTTCCAGGATCCTTCCAGAGTTCTTTTCAATGCCAGGCAAATGCTAAAACCGGTTGGAATTCTGGCCAACCTGGACTGGAAAAAATCCGAAATGAATTTCGGGCCTCCTGTGTCCATCCGTTTCGATGAAGCTGCTGCTTCCAGTTTGATAAAACAGGCCGGATTTGAGATTTTGACTACCGGTGAGTCCGGTCAGTACCATTATCTAATAACAGCCAGGCCAGTGTAACCGTTTGCATATTTACTTATTTTCAATACTAACATTATCCGGGTTTTCTCTTTACACGTTGTATCCTTAAAAATACTAAAAGGAGGATAAAAAGATGGATATTCCGGAGTATATTCCAAAAGCTGAAGTGAAACGAGTATGCAGGGAACTCGGCATCAGGGACTGGTCAAAACTCAAAGAGCCGTCCGTTACCCAAAAAGAGGCCGCAGAAATTCTCCGAACAGTCAATACCAGGGGAATGGATATACCAGTTAAATACTTCAGACAGGGACTGGAAGTAGAGCTTGAGCACGGGATCAGGTATGATGACGCCAATGTGACCAATAATCACCCGGTGTTAACCGGCAAGATTGTGCTGGCACACCTCAAGGAAACAATGGACTATTATCAGCGCCTCGAAGTAGCCGAACTGGAAGGCGACCTGCTCAAAGCTATTCTCTCAAAGAACACTAGTAAAATCGAGTCCAAATACAAAAAACTGGTTGCAGCCCAGGGAACACTGAGCAAAACTATCTCAACTCAACTCAACCGGGGCGTTAAAACCACACAGTTATGATTTTGTTATTTCCTCTTTTACTTTTTTATCTCCCCGCCACCAGTCTTTTTCGGCAGATTGATATACGTAATAATAGCTTTCTTTAGAGTGAGTGAGGCCAGTCCGGCACAATGGATGTGATCGTCGGGAAGCCCACCCAGACGTTGTACTATAACCTCGGAGCCTATCGCAAGAGCTCCCCCCAGAGACTTGCCTTTTACAAGTTCGGTAACCATGCAGCCACAGGCAATGGTTGCCCCGCAGCCATTACTACAAAACGATATATTCTCAACTTCATCACCTTTTACTTTCAGCCACATCTCCATGTTGTCCCCACATGTCCCTGATACCGATACATGTACATCAGCATCAGGTATGCGTCCAATATTTATGGGGTCCATCATGTAGTTGACGGCAGTTTTGGAATAAACCTTTTCCATCTCAGCTTTCACTAATTCCTGGAAATTATCCCATGCCGTCGCCATATTATTGCCTCCCTCAATCATTTTTCCTGCATCATATCTACCAGACCGGTAACACGGAAACCAGATGCCGTTTTTCCGCCATAAATAACGTACATATGTTCATAATACAGATTACAATTCCTGTCTCTGCCTGTCAATTCGGAAAAAGTGTTTTCATTTTTCACTTGACAACTTAAACGCTTAGTATTAATCTTAGATTATGGGCATATGTCCATAATGAGAATATTTATTTCAAGCATATGCCCAAAATTAATGCGGTATTAAAAGCAATCAACGGGATACCGGAAATGTATGGTGGAACAGAAGGAGGCAAAGACAATGCCTAACAAAGACGGTACAGGGCCAACCGGGAAAGGTCCAATGACAGGTCGCGGCAACGGTTACTGTATTATTCCAATAAACAATACCCAGGAAGAACTGAACTTCCTGAAAAACCGTGAGAAAGCCCTTAAAGAGGAATTACAAAATATTGAAAACAGGTTAAGTGAACAAAGAGCAGCCACTTACAGGAGGACAAAATGAAAATAGCCATATCTGCAACAGGAAAAACACTGAATGATACGATAGACCCCCGTTTTGGCAGATGTCAGTATTTTGTATTTATTGACCCGGACACCCGTCAATTTGAAGCAGCCGATAATACCAGTGCATCGGCAGGGGGAGGAGCTGGCATTTCTACAGCACAGTCAGTTGCCTCTAAAAAGGTAGAAGCAGTACTCACGGGCAATTGCGGTCCCAATGCTTACCAGGTTTTATCTGCCGCTGGAATTAAAGTCATAACCGGTGTATCGGGAAAGATCGGGGAGGCAGTGGAAGCATATAAAAACGGTAAATTTGAGACCAGCACTCAACCGAATGTTTCGGACCATTTCGGTATGGGCAGAGGTGGAGGTGGTGGCGGAGGCAGTAGAGGAACGGGGCACGTCAGAGGCGCCGGTAAAAATTAAAACAATTATTCAGGAGGTTGGATTATGCCAAGAGGAGATGGAAGCGGACCTCCCAGCGGGTCAGCCGGACGGGGGAGAAGGATGAAAGGCAACAGTCCCGGGGCGGGACGCGGTGAAAACTGCGTTTGTCCCACCTGCGGAGAAAAAGTACCCCATAAACAGGGAACACCCTGCCTTAATAAGTCATGTCCTAAATACGGTACCAGGATGATAAGGGGTTAAGATGATTATAGCGGTAGCCAGTGGAAAAGGTGGGACTGGCAAGACGCTGATAGCTACCAGCCTGGCTCTATCCTTGAAATATTCTCATAAAGTACAGCTGCTGGACTGTGACGTCGAGGAGCCTAACGATTATATTTTTTTTAACCCGGAAATTACCCACCAGGAAACAGTCTCTATTCCAGTCCCTGAGGTGGATAAGGAGAAATGTGACTACTGCGGCAAATGCGCAGAGGTTTGTGCATTTAAAGCGATTGCAGTCTGGGGAAAGCAGGTTATGGTTTTCCCGCAGCTTTGCCACGGCTGTGGCGCCTGCAGTTATGTTTGTCCCCAAAAAGCTATTAAGGAGCAGCCCAGGTCTATCGGGGTTGTCGAATCAGGCCAGTCCGAGGGAATAAGCTTTGTTCAGGGAAGACTTGATGTAGGTGAAGCCATGGCTCCACCGCTTATCCGGAAAGTCAAAAGCCAATCACAAAATAGTAAAGAAGGGGTTGTTATTTTAGATTCACCCCCCGGGACCTCCTGTCCGATGATAGTGACCGTCAGGGACAGTGATTATTGTCTTCTGGTAACCGAACCCACTCCTTTTGGCCTCAACGACCTGACCCTGGCGGTGGAAACAGTTAAAGAACTTAACATCCCCTGCGTAGTAATTATTAACCGGAATACAGGTGGGGAAAATAAAGTAGAACAGTATTGTA
>CAYLVC010000375.1:0-3169 GCA_964387005.1 uncultured Dehalococcoidales bacterium
AATCTAAAGTCAATCAGCTCAGCTCTGAGTACCGAAAAGGCTTGAGGGGAGGTTTCGGGTTTCTCAGTGAACACGGAACAGCTGCTTCAACAGTCCGCTGCGCCCACAGCGGCGACGGTCCGGTTAAAAACTATGGAGGCGTAGGCGTCACGGATTTTCCTGATGTCGGCAACCTGGAAATCAAACATCTAATGGATCGCCAGGAAAAGAAATACGGATGCTATAGATGCCCCGTGGCATGCGGTGGGCAGATGAAAGGGGGATCAGGAGAATACAGCTATGAATCCGGCAGTCATAAACCGGAATATGAAACGCTGGCCATGTTCGGAGCCAATTGCCTCAATAACAACCTTGAGTCATTGATAAAGGCTAATGACATCTGTAATCGCTATGGAATAGATACCATCTCCGCCGGCGCTATTATAGCCTTCACTGTAGAGTGTTTTGAGAACGGTATTATCAGCACTGCCGACACTGACGGTCTGGAAATGACCTGGGGCAACCACAGGTCGATTGTTGCAATGACCGAGAAAATGGCAAAACGGGAAGGCTTTGGCAATGTGCTGGCTGATGGTGTAAGGGCAGCGGCAGAAAGAATCGGAAAAGATGCCGAAGACTATGCTATCCATATTCAAGGGCAAGAAGTGCCGGCACATGACCCGAAGCTGGGGAACACCTTCGGGGTAACATACCGTATGGATGCAACCCCCGGTCGTCATACCCAGGGACCAAACCCTGCTCCCCCCGATGCGCTTCCTGTGATAGACCGTAAGGTCATTTCCAACATGGGCATACTGCAAAAAGCCGGAGCGGGGCTTTACCATATAGTAAATTGTACGGGATTGTGCTCCATTGCCTTCAGCTGTATGCCTACAGTTGATGTGCTTCCGCAATACCTGAAAGCTGTAACGGGATGGGATGTGACTCTGGACGAGCTGTTTCGGACGGGAGAAAGAATCGCTAATTTACGTCAGGCATTCAATGTCCGTGAAGGAATTAATCCCTTGCAGTTCAAAGTCCCCAGCAGAGTGGTAGGCATTCCACCGTTAAAAACCGGACCGACCGCCGGTTTTACCCTGGACGAGAACAACCTGGATCAGGCTTTTCTGGTTGAAATGAACTGGGATACTCAAACGACACGTCCTGACAAAAACAAACTGATAGAGTTGGGTCTGCCGGATATAGCTGATTCTCTCTGGGGTCAGAAAAGCAAATAACCGTTCATCTCGGGAGTGAGCTGTGGGCAAATTTGAATATATTTTTAAACCCATAAAAATTGGGGCGCTGGTTATAAAAAACCGCATTGAGTTCGCCCCCGTTGGGCCTCTTTTAGCTCACGATGGCCTGGTATCACGGGAACTGATTGAATGGGGACGGAGTATTGCCAGAGGCGGTGCGGGTATAGTAACCCTGGGAGACAGCGCGGTCATATATAATCCGGGTGTGCCCGGCGGGAATACGCTGAATATGGGATCGGACCGGGCGATTAATCCCCTGAACGCATTCGCCGAAACAGTAAAAAGATATGGAGCAGCGGCTTCTATCCAGCTCAACTATCATGTCTCTACTCTACCTTCTGAACTAAGCCTGGATAATATACGCAGCCTGGTTACGAGTTTTGCGGAGGCAGCTTACCGCTGTTATCAGGCAAGCATGGATATGATACTTATCCATGGCGCGCACGGTCAGATCATCAGTCAGTTTGTTTCTCCTCGCAAAAATTTGCGTACCGATAGCTACGGAGGTATATTAGAAAACCGGGCCAGATTTGCCCTTGAAATCCTGGAAGCAATCAGGGATAAGGTGGGAGACAAGCTGGCAATTGAGTATCGCATCAGCGGCGATGAACTGGTCTCCGGAGGTTTGACATCAGACGAACAAATTGAGTTTGCTCAGTTGATACAGGACAGGATAGACCTGATTCATATTTCGGTAGGAAGACTCTATGATAATGAAACACTCCCAAGGATGATGCCACCGGCCTATATTCAGCGAGGCCTTAATGTGCCGCTGGCAGAACGTTTTAAGAAAGCCCTGAAGATACCTGTAGCGGTTGTGGGCGCCATTGACCTGGATATGGCAGAGCAAATATTAGCCGGGAATAAAGCTGATATAGTCGCAGTAGCTCGGGCTTTGATTGCCGATCCTGATAGCGTAAACAAGGCCATGAAAGGGAATTCGTATCAGATCCGGCCCTGTGTTCGCTGTAACACCTGCATCAGCCGGACCCATAATAACCGGTTGCCGGTTCACTGCGCTGTAAATCCCTTTATCGGTAGAGAAGCGGAGTTTGTTAACCTGCTGCCGGCATCCGGTAAGAAAAAAGTCGTGGTAGTTGGCGGCGGACCGGCTGGAATGGAAGCTGCCCGAACGGCCGCCGAACGAGGGCATGAAGTCGTATTGTTTGAAAAAGAAGCCGATCTTGGCGGGACTTTGATAGCAGCTTCGTCGGCGTCTTTTAAGGCAGACATGAAAAAATACCTGGAATGGGCTGCATATTCCACTAAAAACCAGGCTAACCTGACGGTTAAACTGATGACAGAGGCTACCCGCGAAATAGTGCTGTCCGAGAAACCGGATGCCCTCATTATCGCCGTGGGGGCTAAACCGTTTATTCCCGATGTCCCGGGCATTAAAAATGAAAGAGTGGTTTGGGCCGGGGATGTTGAGCTGGGCAGAGCTAATACAGGGGAGAGAGTGATTGTTGTCGGCGCAGGACTGGCAGGGTCGGAGACCGCTTTGCATCTGGCAGAAGCAGGGAAAAAAGTTGTTCTGGTAGATGTGCTAACCCTTGAACAAATTGATGCCGATATTCCTCAAATAAGCATCATAGCCCTGCGAAAAATGCTGAATGACCTTCAGGTTGAGGTAAGGACTGAAACCAGGCTGGAAGCGGTAACGGAGACAGGTGTTCGAATGATTGACAAAAACGGGGAAATTTCCGAAATCCACGGTGACACCGTTGTTCTGGCTTTGGGCATGGTACACTGCTCTGACATGGTTGAAAGATTCAAGGGGCTGGCCGAGGATATTTTTGTAATCGGTGACAGCCGCAGCCGGAGAGGCAATCTTTATCACGCCGTATCGGAAGGCTTTTTTGCCGCCATGGAAATTTAAACTTAAGATGGGGTTGGGGTGGGTAGAGGGATTTGAACCCTCGTTTTCCAGG
>CAYLVC010000376.1:0-3161 GCA_964387005.1 uncultured Dehalococcoidales bacterium
TTTGGGAAAAGGGGTATAATGAGGTGTTGAGGTAAAGGAGGGAAAACCGCCATGCGGATTTTCATCCCCATTTTAATAGGAAGCTTTTTTTAAGCACTGTGCTCGTATGGGTACGGTGCTTTTTATTAGTGTTGAGGAGGTAAACCATGCAGTCAAGCTTGATAGGGAAAATTGAAAAAGCCAAGCGTTATGCTCAGGAAACCGAGCGAATTACCTTCTCCGATTTCAGTGTGCAATTCCGCGGGGAACACAACACCTATACTACCAGCCTCAAAGACGGAAAATGGGGCTGTACTTGCACCTTCTTCTCCACCTGGAAGATTTGCAGCCATACCATGGCAATGGAAAAAGTGCTGGGCAAAATGCTTCCGGAGGATGTACTCACCAATCCCTATTTGACCCGGACTACATAAAGTTCGCCGGGAAAGAGTATTCAGCCGAGGGGATGCCACCTGAATTTTGATCGAACTTGATTAAAATTCAGGCCTGTATCCCTTGATGCTGGCGATGGCCTCGCCCACGACATACAGGCTTCCGGTAACGCATATCAGGTCTCTTTTCCCCGCCAGTTTCCTCGCTAGCGAAATAGCTTCCGCTATGCTTTCAGCTGTATGGATTTTCTTGCCATAATGGGCGAACTCCCCGGCGATCGACTCCGTTGAGGCAGCCCGGGGGCTTTTAGCCCGGGAAACAACCACGGTTTGAAATACCGGGGCCAGCTCCCGAATGACGCCCGCTACATCCTTGTCGCCGGAGGCGCCGAAAACCAGGATTGATGATGCCGGTTTGAAGCATTCCAGAAGGGCTTCTTTGAGGTTGCGGGCTGCGCCGGGGTTGTGCCCGCCGTCCAGCACTATCAGAGGGTCTCGCTCGATAATCTGGAGCCTGCCCGGAAATTCCACTTTTGCCAGTCCCCGCAGGATGTTCTCTTTAGTTATGTGATAGCCTTTTTCAATCAATACCTCCAGCGCCGCCACGGCTGCGGCGGCATTGTCGCGCTGGTATCGACCCAGCAGAGGGATTGATACCCGGTAGAGGTCCAGTCTGCCCTGGATATCGAAGTCCTGGTGATAGCCGTCCGCGCAGGAATCTGATCCCGGGCTTTTTAGCTTCACGTCGCTGCCCACCTGTATCAGCCTTACGCCCATCTCGCGACAGGCCATGGCAATGACCGCAGCGGCTTCTTCAGTCTGGGGTTGAGAGACAACCGTGCAGCCCGCTTTGATAATACCGCATTTTTCTCCAGCAATCCGCGTCAGGGTGTTGCCCAGTATAGCGGTATGATCGTAGCTGATGGAGGTGAGAACACAGACCTCCGGCTGGATGACATTGGTAGCATCGTAGCGGCCGCCCATTCCAACTTCCATTACCTGCATTTCACATTTCTTTTCCACGAAAAAGAGGAAACTGAGGATCGTCAATATTTCGAAAACCGTCAACGTTCCGTATCTTGATTCGCGGTTGGTGCGTTCGATCTCCGGCCGGAGGCGGGTTGTCAGGATTGCCAGCTCGTTCTCGCTGATCATCCGGCCGTTGACCGTGAAACGCTCGCGGGTGGTTACCAGGTGGGGCGAGGTATAAAGCCCGGTGGTATACCCGGCCTCGCTCAGTACTGAGGCCAGCATGGCCGAGGTGCTGCCCTTGCCGTTGGTGCCCGTGATGTGCAGGGATTTGGCCTTCAGGTGAGGATTGTCCAGCCTCTCCAGTGTCTCAAAGAGCCTGCGCAGGTCGTAGTTGTCCTCGGCGTGAGGCTTGGGCACGGCTTCATAGTTGGTATGTCCGTAGATAAAGTCCAGGGCTTCTTTGTAATTCATTTTTTCACCATCCAGCTTAAGGCTATTTTATCACTTGACGCTGATTTACCGCCAATGTATGATACCTGAAGAAAATCGTGGATATTGTTGGAGGTAAGGTTTGAATTTTATTGAGAAGCTGGAAAGCTCGTCCCGGAAAAACAATAGCCTGGTCTGCGTGGGACTGGACACCGATCCCAAACTGATGCCGGAAAAAATGGGGATCTGGGCTTTCAACAAGGCCATTATCGACGCCACCTCGGACCTGGTCTGCGCTTACAAACCCAACCTGGCCTTTTATGAAGCGCTGGGCGATGAAGGAATGGATGCCCTGAAAAAGACCCTGAAATACATTCCTGAGGGCATACCGGTCATAGCCGACGGCAAGCGGGCGGATATCGGCAATACCTCCAGGGCCTATGCTATCGCCCTCTTTGACGTCCTGGGCTTCGATGCCGCCACGGTCAATCCTTACCTGGGATATGACGCCATTGAGCCTTTCCTTCAATACCAAGACAAAGGCATCATTATCCTGTGCCGCACCTCCAACGCCGGCGCCAGAGACTTCCAGTCGCTTCTCTGCCAGAGTGAGGGAGGAATGAAGCCGCTTTTTGAAATCGTGGCCGCCAAAGCCGGGGAATGGAACAAGAATAACAACATCGGGCTGGTGGTGGGTGCGACCTATCCGGAGGAGCTCAAGACCATACGCCGGATGCATCCGGATATGCCCCTTTTGATACCCGGGGTCGGGGCCCAGGGGGGCGATGTGGCGACAACCGTGCAATACGGTCTCGGACTGAAGGGTGACAGGGCCATAATCAACTCCTCGCGCGGCATAATCCATGCCTCGCAGGGGACGGATTTCGCTGAAGCTGCCCGCAAGGCGGCTTTAAAGCTGCGGGATGATATCAACAGGTACCGCTTCGTATAGTCCCGGGCTGGATTTGGCGAACCCGTATGCGGAGAGCTAAAATAGTATCAGGAAATCAGTTAATGACCGGACAGGCCGGTTGAAAGGAATAGTAAGAATATGGGAAAGGCTTTCGTATCCTGGAGCGGCGGCAAAGACTGCTGCCAGGCCGCCTATCGTGCCCAACAGCAGGGATTTGAATTAAAATACCTGCTCAATATGGTTACCAATGATGGACAGCGCTCTTGCAGCCACGGTCTGTCCTCCGAATGGATCAGGCTTCAATCGGCCGCCCTGGGGATACCGGTCTTGCAAAAATACACCACCGGTGACAACTACGAAGCCGTTTTTACGGCCTCCCTGGTCAAATTGAAAGAGGAAGGAATAACTACCGGCATCTTCGGCGACATCGATTTCAATGCGCACCGCGAATGGATCGAAAGGGTCTGCGGCAATGC
>CAYLVC010000377.1:0-3160 GCA_964387005.1 uncultured Dehalococcoidales bacterium
TCAGGAGAAATGAATTGACAACAGGCACAAGCCTGCATCTAAAATACACAGGAGAGTAGCGATGAAGGCAATACTGAGACACACTATGCTGTCCGTTTCAGCCCTGGCTTTAATTTTGTCCTTACTATTAATACCGGTGTCGACGGTCCTGGCACAATCGCTGTTTGAGTACTGGGATGGCACTCCTTCGGAAAATGAATCCAGAGAGGTTTGGGTAAACCATGGACAGGGTCTGGCTTTCACTGCCGAGTCAGATCATAGCGTGAACGGCTTAGACCTTATGATGTACCGCCGTGGGACCACCGGACCGGTGACCATATCCATATATGCAGCTGATGACAGTTTTTTACCGGTAGGTCCTGTCCTTACATCGACGGTTATTGACGGCGATAGCCTGCCCCTCGATATGAGTAATGCTATGTGGAAATTTATCTCATTTGCCACCCCCATCAATGTCACACTCGGAAATAAATATGCGATAACGTTAGAAGCGGCTTTTCCCAGTTCGGGTGCTGTCGGTTTGCGTGAAGATACCGAAGCCCCCACGTACTCCCAGGGGGCCGTACTTTATAATCCCGGCGTGTCCTGGACTATCTCTACAACAGCGCATACCGTACTGTTCAGGGTCTATGACCTGCCGGCCGGTTCCAGTCTTACATTAGTTCCTGCAACTGCCAGCAACCGGATTTACACCGAGCATACTCTCACCGCAACTTATCTCGGTATATCGCAGTCAGGTGTAAATGTTAATTTTGAAGTCATGGCCGGTCCCAATAAGGGAGATACGGGGTCCGCGGTACCCAATGGCAGTGGAGTAGCAACTTTTTCCTATACAGGAGATGGCGGACCGGGCAAAGATTATATCCGGGCTACTGCCGTCGACGATGAAAGCCAGCCGTTGGTTATTACAGAGGCAACCAAGGATTGGACCGGTGTTCTAAGTTTGGTCCTGGCGCCTTCATCTTCCATCAACCCGGTTAATACACAGCATACCCTCACCGCCACCTGTCTTGTTGATGGAGCACCGCTGCCAGGGATAAGTGTTGAATTTAGCGTTGAATTCGGACCAAATGAGGGAGATACGGGCTCCGATATTACCGATGTCAATGGCCAGGCAGTCTTTTCCTATACGGGGGACGGCGGCCTCGGTCAGGACTATATACAGGCAATTATCGTTAACCAGGCTGATGAAGCACTGGCAGGGGATAGTGCAACCAAAAATTGGACCGGTCCTTTTACTCTGGACCTGGATCCGTCGTCTGCCAGCAGCCCGGTTAATACGCAGCATACTGTCACCGCAACCTGCCTTGCTGATGGAACCCCGATACCAGATGTAAATGTTAATTTTGAAGTCATGACCGGTCCCAATGCGGGAGATACGGGCTCCGCTGTTACCGATTTTAATGGCCAGGCATTCTTTTCCTATACGGGAGACGGCGGACTCGGTCAGGACTATATACAGGCAATTATCGTTAACCAGGCCGATGAGACATTGGCCCGGGATGATGCAACCATGGATTGGACGGATGTAGCTCTGCCACAGGGGGTCGGAGGCGACGTTTATCCGGTGTATAAACTCGGAGTTATGGCTCCCTGGATTGTGTTGATCATGGCTTTTATCGCCGGCGTTGTATATTTCACCAGGCATAAAACCAGCAGTAACAAATAAACTAAAAGAATATGAGTGTCCGGGTGAAAGGCAGGTTTCCGTGCAAAAGCCTGCCTTTTCAGCAACAGACTCACGTAACCGCACAAGAAGAAAGCCGCTCGTAGTCCGGCTATCAGAATCCTCGCTGCCGGACTTTGAGCCGTTACCACCTCCCGGTCAAACACATTTCCTGGTTCAGGACATTCAGTGTCCCCAGGCCTGTAATTTTGCAGGGTTACGTTTTTCAATTCCGCTTTTTGCCGCTTTACGGCGGGGCACTATTGGGGGAAAGCCGGGTTTTAGTTCAGTCACGAAATGACGACAGGCATGAAAGTCAGTGGTTTACCCCCTCTGTGCAAACTGGGACATTCCTGACACTTTAGACCGGGCACATAGTTGACACTTTTTAATACTTGACAGGTATTGGACGTACTTTAACAATTTGCTCATCCAGGATGACACTTACAGTGGTTGGAACAACGAAAACCTCAGTAAGAGAAATAGAGTGGTTCTTTATCTACCAAATTATTTCGTTCAACCTTATTTTCAGGGAAGAAAGGATAAGTGAGGACAGCAATCAGGGAAAGTCACGCAATACGGTTTCCGTTCATAACCAAAATCGCTTTTTATTAGCGGAGCATATGTATAATATATATAAATGAGCGAAAATCAACCCCGGACGGGAACACACAGAGGTTTGATATGAAAATACTGATGGTCTATCCTCAATACCCGGACACCTACTGGGGCTTTAAACATGCCCTGAAATTCATATCCAGGAAAGCCGCATTTCCCCCGCTGGGGCTGTTAACGGTAGCGGCAATGCTGCCGCCGGAGTGGGAGAAAAAGCTGGTGGACATGAATGTCACACGGCTTAACGATGAGGACATCCGCCAGGCGGACTATGTTTTTATAAGCGCTATGTCGGTGCAAAGCACATCCACCATGGAGGTCATTGAACGGTGCCGCGCACTGGGTACCAAAACCGTGGCCGGAGGGCCGCTGTTTACCACCGGGTACCAGGAATTCGAGGGAGTGGACCATTTTGTCCTGGGCGAAGCTGAAGCCACGCTGATGACTTTCCTGCAAGACCTTGAAAAGGGCTGCGCGAAACAGGTCTATGATTCCAATGCCCGTCCTGAAATCAACCGGACTCCCGTTCCGTTATGGTCGCTGATCGATATGAGGCAATATTCCACGATGAACCTGCAATATTCACGGGGCTGCCCTTTTGACTGCGAGTTCTGCGATATTGTCGTTCTGAACGGGCATACACCCAGGACCAAAACCAGAGAACAGATAATAGCGGAACTGGACTCTTTATATGATCACGGCTGGCGGGCCGGGGTTTTTATCGTGGATGACAATTTCATCGGCAACAAGAACAAACTAAAAGCCGATATATTGCCGGCATTGATTAAATGGCGCAAAGGGAAACAATACGCCTTCCCCTTTTGCACCGAAGCCTCCATTAATATGGCCGACGATGAAGAACTGCTGCGGCTGATGAAA
>CAYLVC010000378.1:0-3159 GCA_964387005.1 uncultured Dehalococcoidales bacterium
GTGGGAATGTTGCCCTTGATGCAGGTGTGCCCTTTCAGGATTTCCTTGGCCTTGAAAATGTCCGAGGTGTCCAGGTAGGCACAGATCTTGCCTTTGGGCAGGTCCAGCAGGTATTCCAGCCGAGTATCGAAGTTGCCCTCGAAGAAGCAGCAGGGATAAGCCCCTTTGTCGATCAGGTGCACCAGCAGCTTTCTAAGTGTGGGCCAGTAAAACCTTTCGAATTGCTTGAGCGACATGAAGTTGTCCGAGCCCCTGGTCAGGGGTATGAAGACCCGGATGTAGCCCAGCTTGCTGGTCATGCCCACCGGCTTTTTCACGTCCATCTCGAAAATTCGTTCACAGGTTTCCAGCAGTTTGTCCGGCTGGCGATACATGTCCGTAATCGTTCCTTTCAGACCGCGCATGGAGTGAGAGATACCGTCAAAGGGCGTCATGGCAAAACCGGTGGTAAAGGGCGGGAATCCATAACTTTCCACCATCCGGTGAAACTTGAAAATCCTGCTCCTCCAGCGGCGCATCTCCCTGCCGTACTTTTGCAGGGCTTTAATCGCCTTTATGACGTCCGGTTTAAGTAGCGCCTCAGCCAGCATCCCGGCCCCGAAAAGACTGTACCCCAGGTCGCTCAATTTGGGCAGTGATTCCAGGCCTGCGGTCTCTTCGCAGATCCTTCCCAGGTTCAGGCGCAGATAGTAATCTCCCGGGTCGTTCAGAAAAAGGTCATACTCGTTTTCTTTCAGTATTTCCATCTCTATGGCCTGCTGGGAGCCGTTGGCAGAGACTCCATACCCCGGCCAGCGGGAGATGCGGGGTTTCAGGTATTCCATCGCCTTGCCCGGAGTGAAACCCTGCTGAAATATCATATCGGGTTGAAAATCCGGTAAAGTCTTCCGGTACGCCTCCACCCACTTATCATAATCATACCAGGCAGCGTCACAGGTAATGCCGGTGTATTTGGCCGGGAAATAACCCATGCCGCTGATCACAGGCACCCTGTCCGGGATCTTGAGCTGGATGGCGTCCATTACCCTCCGCTCTCTTTCCAAACAGAGCTCTTCCGCTGATTTACCGTTTTCCAAAGCCCGTTTTGCCATTCTTCAACCTTCTCCTGCCGTTTATTGAGATTTATCTTACCACTTATTAGCATACAGGAGAAATCTATCAGCAGTTTCAGCAGTAAAAAGCCCGGCTATTTCTTCTCACTGGCCGGACCAACCGTCAGGGTCCGCAGAAAATACCGGCTCGAAACTGAGTAATATCTCCCGGATCAGGCCTTTTGCCGGTATATTGACGGAGTGCCCCACTGGCGCCGGGTATGCGGGCGCATGGAATAGGGTATATAGGCGATGGCCTTGTCCAGGGCAGCCATATCCTCTGCCGTCATCTTCCAATCTGCCGCAGCAACATTAGCCCTGATCTGCTCGGTCCTGGTTACCCCGGCAATAACCGTCGGCACCACCGCGTGCCCCAGCAGCCAGGCAAAGGCCAGGTCCAGTATTTTATAGCCTCGCTCAGCGCTAAAAGCCTCGAATTTTTCCAGCAGATCAAAGCTGGCGTCATTCAGGTAATCGCCGTAAAACTCAGGATTAAGGCTGACTCTTGTTCCTTCCGGAAGCGGCCTGCCCCGCCGGTATTTACCGGTCAGTAAACCTCCGGCCAATGGAAACCAGGGAATCAGGCTGACATTGTAGGTCTGGCAGCAGGGAATCATCTCGTCTTCGACATAGCGGTCAAGCAGGCTGAAGCGGGACTGTATGGACTGGAACGACCCCAGGCCGGAAGTTCTGGAAACCCAGAGGGCCTCGCACAGCTCCCAGGAGAGGAGGTTGGAACAGCCAAACCAGCGCACTTTCCCCGCTTTAACCAAATCATCCACCGCCCGCAGCGTCTCTTCGATAGGCGTGGAGGGGTCCGGCATGTGAAACTGGTACAGGTCGATATAGTCGGTCTCCAGGCGTTTCAAACTGGCTTCGACGGCCTGCATGATATGCTGTCGTCTGCCCAGCCCATCGGGCCGGGCAAAGGGGACTTTCCCCGGCCCGACAGCTGCACCGAATTTGGTGGCTATTATCACCTTCGAGCGCTTTCCCCTTAGAGCTTTTCCCAGGAACTCCTCGGACTTCCTCCGCCCGTAGACATCGGCAGTATCGATGTAGTTGATGCCTGAATCAATGGCGCAGTCAACCAGGGTTTTCGTCACCGCCTCATCCACGTGCACCCCAAACGTGTCCCCTCCGATACTGATTACGGAGACATTAAGGTCCGTCGAGCCGATTCTTCGATATTCCATACCTTTCCCCTTTATCTATTTCGTGCCTGTATGGTTATATGGTTTATCATAGATCAGAAAACTATGCTATTTCGTTTTCCATAACATAAACTGGACTGACCACTGTAAGATGTCATCCTGGAGTCCTCCCAATGCCTCCTGGCCCGATCACATCTTAACACCTGTCGGGAGGACGAAGGATCTCAGGGAGGTGGTCTTCCAATTGCGAAGCATACTCAACTTAACATGTTGAATTAACGAATAATGCTTCCTCCCAACCTCCAGATCCTTCACCCCGAAAGAGGTTGAGGCGTATCGGGGTTCAAGGATGACAATATACAATGCTGGTAGCTTATCAGTTTATAACGTTCTATCACTTCAGTCTGCTTGAGATTCCTGTTACCAACTCTCCTAATACCGGGCATAGCTCGGCACTATGTTCTTATACTGTGTCACAAGCTGTGACCAGTTGGCCGGAAGTTCTAATTTTTCCGTCATTTTCTGGCTGGAGAAAAAACCCACACCCATATGCATACCCATCATGGCCCCCGGTCCGCCGGCCACAAAGATCTGTATCTGGTCAGGACTGCTGATAATGCGTACCGAGTCCGAGTCCCGCACAGGCACTCTCTTGCCCCATAACCCCGGACGGGCGCCGTCGAACATTGGGCTGCTGGAACCCCAATACGAGGGCAAACGATAAGGCTGGGTGCGGGCATACTCCGACAAAAACTCCCTGATGCTGCGCTTGGACCAGCCAGCCCTGAACAGGTTTTTGGCATGCGGCGGGGTGAGTGTTATGCAGAGACCTCCCTTGGGCAGGATATTGTCTACCAGTGCCCGCATGATGCCTTCATCATCCGATCCGTACGGCCAGCCCTGTATATAGGTAT
>CAYLVC010000379.1:0-3146 GCA_964387005.1 uncultured Dehalococcoidales bacterium
AGGGGAACGGGATAGTAATACAAAAGCCTCGGTTAACACCGGGGCTTTTTTGTTTATCTGTTTTAAATTCTCTATATTTAAATAAACTGGTGATTAACTTCTCACATCAGTTGCTCTATTTGTTTCTTGTCATCGGGAAGTAGCAAAGTCAATTCATCAACATCAAAGGACTGGAACAAGTTGTCCAAAAGAGCGGCGCGGCGTTCAGGTATATCTTTGCCGGATAGACGGTTCAGAGTTGCCAGATAGAGCCGAGCTTGTTGATCATTCAGGTTCCAGATAACACAGTTTGCTTTCTCGAATTTAAGGGTACGTAGAACTCTCAAACGGTTGTGACCGTTGATAACTTGAAATTTGCCTTTTTCGCTGTGATTTGGGCGCACGATAAGGGGCTCATATCTACCTGTCTGCTCTATATGCCGCCGTAGCTTTTGAGCTGTCTCGGCATTCATAAAATTACTATTCTCAGGATGCTCCAATAGTAGTTCAAGAGGAATTTCCTGAATCCTGACCTGTTCCATTATTGAGTTGTCCCTCCTCGTCAAAAAAACTCGGATGTTTGAAATGCTCCGGCCACTTCCCTGTAATATTGCATGTACCACCGATGTCCGGATTCAGGCAACCGCAAACAGACATTTCAATCCCGTATTTCCGACCTATTTGCCTAAAAAGACTGTAAATTCCCTCTCTTTTCTGTAGTGGTAAAGGAATGACAGAAGAATGTTCTGCGTGCACTGCCAACCGTTTTCCATCTTTGTAGAAGCTCAATAAACCCTCTAAAGTCTCCTTATCAGCGATACTCTGTTTTAGTGATGCGGCAATAGCCGGTCTCAAGAATAGCGTGCTTATGGCAGCGTGTTTTATCCCGGTACTCGAAACCGAATTATAGAGATGTTCGATAGAATCTGGAGTATCGGTTATACCGGGAAGAATGGGGACTAACCTCGCTTCTACAGCTATACCGCAGGCTACCATCTTCGCCATTTGACCAAGCCTTACATCAATACTTGCCGCATTAGGCTCGAATATCTTCCTGATATTATCATCGTGGGTGATAATACCTACTTGCGCCCTGACCTTGTCAGCATTATTGATTAAGAGTTTGAGCGTTTTATCAGGTATATATCCTTTAGTCAGAAATGCAATACCAATACCCTTGGAAAGCAAGAACTCAAGTATAGAGTGGCATAATTCAAGTACTTCAGGCAAGGGCTGGAAAATATCGCTGGAAGGGCTGAAATATACGGCATGAGGTTTATTGCGCTTGTGGATAAGTTCGCCTTCAAGTTGCTCCAGAATATTCTTATAAATTACAACGTTTTTCTCTCCCGGGAAGATGCTGTAGCCACGGGCATAACAATAAATACAACCGTGGGCACAGCCAGAGGTCAGATTTATACCTGGAATATTAGCAAAACAAGCCAATTTTGATGACGAAAGAACAGGAGACTTGCGCCCAATCCAAGCTACATTTACCATATCTGTTCACCGGAAAGCTGTGGTTTAATCGCATTCCTTTTCCAGATAACGTACAGGTAGTTGCCTTTCAACTTCTGAGCTTTTGTCATGCTACAGATTGTCAGAGATCCGAGTGAGTACCTGTTCACATGGTCAATTAAGTCCTGTGGTCTGAGGTCGGCATCTTCGATAATGATATAGTCACAGCTCTCAGCCAGACAGGAGATAACACTCATACCATTCAAAGCTACCAAACATTCAGGATTAAACGACCTGACAGGTAAATATAAACGGTCTAGAGGTAACTCATCCGAATCGGCTTTTCCCGAAAGATAATATAATCCCTGGTAAAACGCCGAAAGGGAGGCCTGGGAAAAAGTTCTGCCTTCTTGAAGTTGGACTCGCGTATTAGAGATTGCCAGCGATTCTATGCCAGCTCCACTCGCAGCTAAACAGATTGAGGGACGGTTTTTTTCTGGATTCGAATAACCATTCTCGTTTTCAAGGAATGGATATAATTGTTCACCGGACAAGCAACGAATGGAAAAATTGCTAAGATTATTGAAAAGTTTTGATACCAGTGCTATGCGAAGCCCGTTTTTTGCAGGTAGCGGCTGTGGTTGGGTCAACCAGTTGCGATAATCGTCTCCAATAAAGTTCAGGTTATCGGTCAAATGTTTCAGCCTTTCAGTGCGAAAGAACCTGGCTGGGTCAGCAGGTTCCAGATCAACAAACCATAATCTGAGCTTAGGAGTGACCCCCGTGTTCTGGATCTCTCGGCAAACAGCGGCACTAAGGCTACCGCTGCCGGCACCAATGTCTGCTAACTCCAGATTGACCGATGCTCCATTTTGGCTATTTGACTCTATTAAAGGGCGAATAATACTTTGGTACAGGCGACGCGCTCGTTCAACGGTACGTGGGTCAATTCCACCTCTCACACCGCCGACAAATGAGCTGATTAGCTTGAAACTCGCCGAGCGCGCTTTTTCGGAAACAGCAAGATATAACAAAAGCGACATGGGAGAATGGCAAGACATTGTATATTGTCTGTAATGATAAAAGAGGTCAGGTTCTTCTATATCCGGAATAGTGATTACAGGAAAGAATTGAGGATCATCTAACGCAGCCGGTATCTTGAGTTTGGACAGAAGGTAACATGGATTCCGAATCGTGCAGATACCAGCAGCAAGTACCTTATCATCAATAGCTGAAGCAATTCCAAAGCATTCAAAGCCTAAAACACGCTGGAGTAGAGATATCCATTCTTGAGCTTTTAGCTCCTCTCGAAGCGATAATAAAATATCCAGCAGGGTAAAATAGTGACAGCAGAAGTCTTGCCTCAGTGAAACATCAAACCCGGAGTGAACATAATCGTTCCAGGCAAACCGGAGCTTATTTAAGCCTTCTTCCATCTTCTCATGATCGAGTGCGTGAACCGGCTGCCAGTATTCATCCCAGAGCTTAGTTCCAATTATAAACCTACCATCAGGAAAAACCCTGACCTCAGTTAGAAGGATATCCTTTTCCAGAGTTGAAAGAAGTAAGCCCCGGCCGTGTACTCTTTGTAAATTCTTGGTTGCTGCTACTCCTGCCATTATTGGCCCTCTATCAAGAACATTTGTTCTATTATAGTCTTCAAAAGTAAGGTTTGTCAAGAGGGTTTTGTCACCCGGTGACCTTTTTGT
>CAYLVC010000380.1:0-3122 GCA_964387005.1 uncultured Dehalococcoidales bacterium
TGAGTCCGGACATATTCTTTATCATAGGTATTTTCGTTGAGCCAGATATAGGCGACAGCCAGTTTCAGGGCTGCATCCGTATTGGGTTTTATCGGGATCCATTTATCAGCATGAACGGCTGCGCCGTAATTAACATCGGGGCAGATATAGATTGATTTTATACCCAGCCTTGACCACCAGTAGCACAGCCGGCTGGCCATTTGGCCATCGAAAGCCCAGGGCGTGGTCTCCGGATCACAACCCCAGAACAGCAGCAACTGGGTATTCCGGGCAATATCCGGCATGACGTTGTCAGCCGGTCCCATCTGCCCTACCGGCTCCATTCCCCAGGCATGCTTCGCCCCCCAGTACCAGCCTTCCCAGCTGTCCGGGTTGCGGGTCTGAAGGGTATAACCTCCCAGCCTCTCCAGCAGCCCCAGCGCGCAGGCATGAGCGCAATGCACCGTTTTTGACTCCCCATGCCCGTCCATCTGGGCAAGAATGGAGTAGGCGCCGTATTTCTTAATAACCCGCTTAATTTCCTTTGTTATAAGATCTGTGGCTTCATCCCAGGAAACACGGACGTATTTGCTCTTGCCCCTGTTTTCCGTATTGCGTTTTCCATCCGGGTCCCAATCAACCCTTTTTAAAGGGTAAAGTATGCGGTTGGGAGAATAAACACGCTTCTTATAAGCCAGGCTGTAGGGCGGTATCAGTGTCTTCATGCCCGGGGTAAAAGACTGACCGTGCGCCTTCATTTCCCATGGATTGAAGGTTGTTTTGTCGTACTTCCAGTCAAAACTGAAAGGTCTGATCCTCACGATCCTGCCGTTTTTGACATCAACCACAGAGGAATTGGCATTGGGGCTGAAGCCAAGGGTGATAGGCAGGGATTTTTCTTCTCCGGGTTCCCGTATTGACAGCACGTCTTCTCTGTTGGTTTCTTTTTCAGGCATGTTGATCTCCTTAATGTTTGTGATGAACGGACTGGTTGTTCCGGGAAGAACAACCGGAATTGTATCATTCATGATATATCAAACAAGTATACAAATGCAAACAAATAACAGCCGGTGCCGGCTGAAAATCAGGTTCAGTACCCCGCCGGATGCTGCCGCCAAAACACCCTTTTCAACGTTTGCGGGTAATGCTTCGGCACCGTGCCGGATTACTGAATAAATAAAACAGGGGGATGACGTGATGGGTTTATAGGCAGGTGGGTTTAAGCCGTTTTGGGAAAATACCTGTTCGTGATGTCCCGGGCTTCTTCCAGCCATTTTTGCCTTTGTTCCTGAGTACTGGTGACGATCACTCCAAAGGTCCTGCGGAAAAAGCTTTTGACTCCGCAGGAAATGAACATATTGTTCTTCCAGAGGTTTTCCAGGGGGTCTCCATATACGGACAGTTCTCTTTCTACGGGGGTGTTGGAGGTGTTGAATACCAGTACCGCACTGGCTTTCAAAAGGCCGATCATCTCTCCGTCTCCTTTATCTCCTTCGGCAAACGTATAGGCCACGCCCGGACGCAGTACCCGGTCGATCCAGCCTTTCAGAATAGCGGGCGGCTGTCCCCACCAGTTGGGATGAACGATGACTATTCCCTCCGCATTGGTGATTTCGGAGCAATGTCTTTGTATAATCTGCGGTAAATCTGCTCCTCTTGGAATCTCTTCCGCCGGCAGGACCGGAGGGAATTCCTCCCGGTAAAGGTCATGGAAAGCTACTTCATGCCCGTTTGTTTTTAAAGTATCCACCACCTCTTCGGCTACAGCGTTGTTAAAGCTCTTTTTATCCGGATGAGCGAGAATAACTGTGATTTTCATCAATTCCTCCTGGACCTGGTTTTTTATTCTTATATATTAGCAGAATCAGGTTTATTCGCAACTACCGACAGCGCTTGCAAGGTGCCGGAACATGCTGTAAAATGTCCGTGGAAAACAAATGTTCTAATATGAAAACACTGTAAGGAGACTGGAATGGAAAAGGAAACTATCTATTCCAAATGTGGTTTTTACTGCAACCGCTGTCCGGCATATAAAGATAATTCAGCAACTGAAGAAGGCAGGCGGCGAGGCAGCGAATTATGGAAAAAATATTTCGGACTGGATTTTAAACCTGATATTGTTAGATGTGAAGGATGCCAGTCGGCGGAACCATGGAAGACGGGGAATATGCTGCCTGACCGCAGGTGTCATATTCGTGCTTGCGCCGTATATAACGGTGTTCCAACATGTGCGCATTGCGCCTCTTTCCCCTGCGAAGAATACTCGAAGCAAGTCCCGGGCGAAAAATTGCGGCAGCAGCGAGAAAGCGCCGCTAATACTCAATTTACGGATGAAGAATACCTGAAAAATCTTGAACAATTCGAGGGACAGCCCCATTTAAACCGTTTGCACGGTGCGCTTTCTCCGTCAGATATCATTCAGCCAAAGCCATTTACGAGCGCAAGCAAAATTGCCCCTTTTCCCGAGAAACTGGCTTCAAGTCCCCCGGACCAGGAAAAAATGAAAAGGCTTTATTTGCTGTTAAGCTCAATATTCTCTCAAAAAGCGGACAGCTACGCCGGACAGGTCTTGACGGACCGCAAAACACTCTACCTACGTGGTGTATTATGGGTGATAATACTATACGGTGAGATAAAAGACGGGGAGATAGTGCTGGATGGCGAACCGAATAAAGATAAAAAGGAATGCTCCCGCCTTGTCAGAAAGACAGACAACACCCTGCATAGCGCCGTCAGGGAGGCTGTCGATCATCTGGTCAGCTTTGGTCTCCGGGTGAACTTCAAAGCGGTTAAGAAAAGCTGGATATTGACTCTGAGCATCGACCAAAAAAACGGAGGCGAAGAAGTCCTGAAGGCTTTAAAAAATTACGTTACAAATCTGGCTGAGAAATACGGCGAGCCGGAATACTCCGGTAGTTTTGATCTTAAAGGCAGGGCTTTCAAACTGTTTACGCGGGTAGACATGAACGGTCTGCAGACAGTGGTGCGATGAAATAATCTGAAGAAAAAAAACTCCCTGCCTCAGTTGAAAGGCAGGGAGCTAAAATAACCTGTTATCGGGTATACCGGCTGTGTATCCTGTTTTTATCCTTCGATAGTCATCGGGCTCATTCCCTGCGTCAGGAATTTGGGAATGGCTTTTT
>CAYLVC010000381.1:0-3121 GCA_964387005.1 uncultured Dehalococcoidales bacterium
TGGAAGACGCAGCTAAAGCCGGAGAAGCGGAAGAATCGTTGAAAATCAGGGACGTTGCCGAAATACTGGCTGATTTTCTGGACGATGCGCAGGCTGCTCAAACGGGGAATAAAACTCAAAACTGGTAATCAAAGGAGACACAAGTGAAGAATATTATCGTTTGCATGAAGCAGGTCCTCGATCCGGAGGTTCCCCTTTCACTCTTTAAGATAGATCCGGAGGCCAAACAGGCGGTAGTGCCGAAAGCCACCCCGCCGGTATTGAGTCCTTTCGATGAGAACGCCCTGGAAGCGGCGCTGAAGATCAGAGATGCTCAACCTGCCTCTATCAGTGTCATTACCCTGGGAAAGAAGCTGACCCGGGTTGTAGTTAAGGCCACGCTGGCCGCTGGTGCCGACCAGTTGTTCATTCTGGAAGATGAGGCCTTCGGCGATTTCAATACTTCGCTGACAGCCAGAGCCCTGGCGGCTGCGATAAAGAAAATCGGGCAGTACGACCTGATTCTTTGCGGCATCCAGGCTGCGGACACCAACGCAGGGCAGGTGGGTACGGGTATTGCCAGTATCCTGGGTATTCCCTGCCTTACCTTTGCCCGCAAGGTGGAGATGGATGGAGATAAGGTCAAAGTGGAAAGGGTCCTGCCGGACGGCTTCGAAGTGGTTGAAGCCCCGGCTCCCGCCGTGGTGACCATCAGCTATGAGGTGGGAGAACTGCGTGAGCCCGACGTCGAAGCTTTTATGTCTGCGGGGAAAAAACCGATGACGGTCTGGAATGCCCAGGCGCTCGGTCTTGAAACAGCCGGCGCCGGCTTTACCAGCTTTGTAAAGATGTACCAGCCGGAGCATGACAGCCGGTGCGAGATGATGGAAGGCGCGGGTCCGGAGGAGAAAGCTGCCAGGCTGGTAGCCAGGCTGAAAGAAATCAAGATTATTTAAGACCCGGGTTCAGTTATTTGAATATCTAGGAGCAGTTGATATGTCTGAAAATAAGGGAATACTGGTTTATTGCGAATCTGCCGGAGATAGGCTGTCACCCATGACGGTCGAGTTGCTGGGAGCGGGTGGCCGGTTGGCGCAGACCTCGGGAGGTGAGTTGATTGCGGTCTTGATCGGCAGCGGAGTCAGCGGGCTGACCGATGAGGCTGCGGCCTGGGGAGCGCAGAAGGTCTATGTGGCAGACGACCCTGCTCTCAAAGATTATGCCGCCGAACCTTATCTCATGGTGCTGGAAAAAGTTGTCCGGCAGGTCTCTCCGGGGATTGTGCTCATGGGGCAGACCGCCGCCGGACGAGACCTGGCCCCCTGGCTGGCCTTCCATCTGAATAGCGGGGCTACCATGGACTGCACGGCGCTGGAGATCGATCCGGTCTCGCAGCGCCTTCTGATGACCCGCCCGGTCTACGGCGGAAATGCCCAGGCCGTCCAGGTCTGTTCAGCCGATCCCCAAATTGCCACGGTCAGGCCCAGGGCCATGGCTCCGGCCGTGAAAGACAATAGCCGCCATGGGCAGGTGATCAATGTGGCTGCGGAGATCGATCCGGCAGCCATGAAGACCAGGGTGATCGAAAGGAAAGTGGAAACCGGGGCAGGCGTCAGGCTGGAGGAGGCCAGGGTGGTGGTTGCAGGCGGCAGGGGTATGGGTGGCGTCGCCGGATTCAAACAGCTTGAGGAAATTGCCTCAATATTGAAAGGTGCGGTGGGGGCTACCAGGCCTCCCTGCGACAAAAAATGGATCGCTGATACTCAGCAGATCGGTCTTACCGGCAAAGTTGTCAGCCCGGATCTCTATATCGCTGTAGGTCTCTCCGGAGCCAGCCAGCACCTGAGCGGTTTTTCCAGCTCAAAAGTGATCGTGGCTATAAATAAAGATCCTGAGGCTAACATATTCAGAGTCGCCCATTTTGGAATTGCAGGAGACTGGAAGGCCATTTTGCCGGCCTTTACCGCCAAGCTGAAGGAGGTTTCAGGATAACGCAAGATTATTAGTCCTCTGGTAAATAGAAATTATCCAAACCCTATTCCCGGTTAAAGGAGGTTAAGAATGATAGATAGCGGACTGGTCAAAATCGTCGGCCAGGAAAACGTCCTGGATGATCCCGGGATTTTGAAAGAATACTCCGGAGATGGTAGTTTTGCCCGGCCCAGGATTCCTGCCTGCATAGTCAGGCCGGGCAATCTGGAAGAGCTTCAGGGAGTTGTCAGGTGGGCCAATGAAAAGCGCAGACCGCTGGTACCGGTAAGCTCCGGCACACCCCGTTTCCGGGGGGATACCGTTCCGGGTGTGGAAGGAGCGGTTATAGTTGACCTGCGCAGAATGAACAAAATTATCCGGGTCAACCGGGCCAACAGGGTGGCTATCGTTGAGCCGGGTGTCACCTTCGGTCAGCTTCAGGCTGAACTGGCAAAAGAAGGTCTTTCCGCATATGTTCCCCTGGCTCCCCGCAGCACCAAATCGGTACTGTCCAGCGTTCTGGAGAGAGAGCCGATTACCATGCCGGGCGTTCACTTCGACAGCACCGATCCCATGTTATGCGCTGAAATTGTCTTCGGCACAGGTGACAGAATGCGGACAGGTGAAGCGGCCGGGCCGGATTCTCTTGAAGAACAATGGGAGATCGGTAAAGCCCAGATCAGTCCTTTCGGTCCGACCCAGATGGACCCGCAGAGACTGGTGTCGGGCGCTCAGGGGACTATCGGCATAGTGACCTGGATGTCCCTGAAATGCCGCTTTTTATCCGAGGTAAGCCACTCTTTCCTGATCGCCTCCGAATCGCTGGAAAAGCTGGTACAGCTCAGTTACAAACTGACCTTTATCCGTTTCACCGGCAGTATTTTTATCCTGAACGGACTGAACGTGGCCTGTCTCCTGCGCAGTTCTCCCCTTGATATTATGGCCCTGGCTGATAAGTTACCATCCTGGGTGCTGTTTGTGAGCTGCGAGGGATATGGTCCTCTGCCTGAAGAAAAGGTACAGTACCTGGAAGCAGACCTGAAAGAGTTGGCCGGGTCATACGGCTTGAAGGCAGAGGCCTCTGCCGGCGGAGTCCGGGCTGAAGAACTGGCCTCTCTCCTGGGTAAGCCCTCTTCCGAGCCTTACTGGAAGCAGCGGCTGAAAGGCGGAT
>CAYLVC010000382.1:0-3120 GCA_964387005.1 uncultured Dehalococcoidales bacterium
AAACCTCCCCTCAAGCCTTTTCGGTACTCAGAGCTGAGCTGATTGACTTTAGATTCATCGGCCAGAGGCACCTTCAATCTACCTTTGACCGCTATCGCTTTCAGCTTTTTGGAACCCATTACAGCCCCCAAACCGGACCTTCCGGCAGCTCTTCCCCGGTCATTCATCACCGAAGCGATAAGGGATAGTTTTTCTCCCGAAGGCCCGATGCAGGCAACACCCAGGTCCTTTCCATGTTCCGACATGAGTATTTCTTCGGTTTTATAGCTGTCCTTACCCCAGATATGGGAAGCATCTCTGATCTCAACCATTCCTTCGTCGATATACAAATAGACAGGCTCCTCAGATATACCGGTAAAAAACACTCCATCAAATCCGGAGAATTTCAGACGAGGCCCAAAAAACCCACCGGAGTTAGAATCCCCCCAGCATCCGGTAAGCGGTGATTTTGCTACCACTGTATACCTGGACCCTGCCAGCACGGGGGTACCGGTGAAGGGTCCGGCAACAACACCCAATATGTTTTCCGGTCCCAGCGCATCAATCCCGGCGCGTTGACGGCTGAAAAGAAGCCTTGAACCGAAACCGTATCCGCCGATATATTTCCGGGCGAAATCATGATCTACCTCTTCCTCTATCAAACGACCGGTGGAGAGATCTACCCAGAGAATCCTGCCCATATAACCTTTTTTCACGGCGTACCCTCCTTCCAGGACTGGTTGTACTAACAGGGAAAAATGTCAACGGTTATCCTTTTCAGTGCTCTAGTAAGGAATCATCTCGGGAAGACCGGGGAGGGCTGTTGTCATCCAGTGAGTCAGATCTTTACCTATAAAGTACATGTCCCCTATCATGGTGAAAGGCGCCACATAACCTTTGCACCGGACCATAGGGTGAACAACATAGACTTCGTTCGGCAGGATGGTCCACTCCATATAATCCTTTTCATGCGGACCAGCGGTAATGTACGGAGCATCGCCATAAGAAATGCCCACCGCATGCCCCAGTTTATCGCACTCAAAACCATAGCCGGCTACCAGGTCCTCTATCTTTTTTCCGGCATCTGTAATTTCTACCCCCGGTCGAAAATCCCTTAGTACCATTTTTCGCATTTCAGCCCAGAGTTCGAACATACGTTTGTATATGCCCTGAGGTTCCTCCCACCAGTATTCCCGGATCATCTGTGCTCCATATCCACGACTGCGGGAGAACTCGGGGGAGTAAGTAACAGGATTGGGTCTGGTGATAACGGCAGGTCCGGGAAAGTTGGGATAAGTAGCCTCCGGACGGCTATGAACCAGTATGATCCGGTCTCCTATTCCGTGGTTGTTCAATACCTCCACAGATTTCCCGGACACCTCAGCCTCAGTGAGTCCGGACTTAAGGTTCGCCAGGAACGTATAATGGGCCAGATCTGATATGCGAATAGCATTCTTGATTGCGGCCAGTTCCTCATCACTCTTCGGACCGCGGATTTCGCCAAAAAGCCTGTGAGCCTCCACTATCTGGCATTTTGGACATAATTCCATAAAGGTCTGGTACTCGAACACCGGCCAAAAGCGGAAACTGTCTATACCGATACGGCTATTGTGCAGCTTGAGATGAATGATCAGCTTGGCGGCGTCTACAGCAAGATTGCCAGATAGATGGATGTTTTCCTCAGCTATCCAGCACCCTTCCTGAACCACGGTTGACGGAGTCTGAATGCTATTGCTGGGAATAAGGAAGACCGGTTCTCCTTCAACCGGAAAGACCAGCATATTGCTCTTGTTGCCCCAGACCTGCGTAAGGTAATGAACAGGAACACCCAGCTGTGTCCCGCCGTAAACGATAATAGCCGACAAACCGGCCTGCTTGAGTTTGTCCCGCAGCAGCGAATAGCGCCGGTCTTTTTCTTGCAAGCTCATTTCGGTCTTAATTCCCTGTTCAGCCATCTTTTTCTCCTTATCCGTATTTACGCAGCCTAATCAAGTGTAAATAAACACCCTATCCGGATGCTCTAAACGTTTAAGTTCGAAAGATACGGAGAACCAAGAGTGATCATGTCAATTACCAGTCACTGATCATTCCGTCCCCTGCCGCCTGACCCTGGGAACCATTTCCCGTTTGAACCAAAATATCCATGTCGTGACATGAACAAAAAACCAAAGACCTGATAACTCACTTTTTATGGACTGGTTGTTGGAGGAAATATTCATTCAGATGGAACACAAAAAGCCCTAGAAAAATATGATATTCGGTCTTTTTGTGATAACACAGAGTTTCGAATAATGAAACTACTTTTACGCTGTTGGCTCAATTTACATTATAGCATAGCCTGTCAATGTATCAGTTCCTTTTCCGTTAACAACCACTACCAAACAATATTTACATTGAAATTTACTGACGGGAAGAAAAAACTCATGTTATAATAGTCCGGATTATCGAATTAAGACTATTCTATATATATATAAAAAGTAATTGAAGGCGTTAGTGAATACAATGGTTGATTTAAATACCTCCTGGCATAAACTTACCGCCGAAGAAGCTTTACAAAAATTAGATTCCACTACAGACGGACTGTCCTCCAGCGAAGCAAAACGCCGCCTGGTTGAATACGGGACCAATGAGTTCAAGGCCAAAAAAAAGACTCCTCTCATCATTGAGTTCTTCAAACAGTTTATGAGTCCCCTGATTTATGTTCTGCTGATTGCTGTCATCATATCTGCGGTTATGCAGCATTATATTGATGCGGGCGTAATAATGGTAGTCCTGTTTATCAATGCTTTCATCGGCCTGATACAGGAAACTCGTGCAGAACGTGCCATGGAAGCTCTTAAAGAAATGGCTTCGCCCAAAGCCAAAGTGCGACGGGACAACCAGATCGAAATCCTGCCCACAAGGGATGTAGTACCGGGAGATATCCTGGTGTTCGAGATGGGCGATAAGGTCCCGGCGGATATCCGGCTGATCAACTCGTCTAACCTTAAAGTCAATGAGTCTTCCCTCACGGGAGAATCGGTCTCCGTAGACAAAAATACCGCAGTCCCATCCTTTGATGCGGAATCCGATACAGCAGCCACAGACAGAAAAAACATGCTCTATATGAGCACCATCATCACCAGCGGACGGGCTTCCGGG
>CAYLVC010000383.1:0-3119 GCA_964387005.1 uncultured Dehalococcoidales bacterium
AAGACGGAATACTATATGAAGGAACGGGGAATTACGGCCAGTCCACTCTCAGGGAGGCTGATCTGGAAACGGGTGAGGTCCTGCGTTTGCACAGGATGCCGGACGAGTATTTTGGAGAAGGCATCACTCTTTTCGGAGAAAAGATATTCCAGCTAACCTGGAGGGAGAAAAAGGGTTTTATTTATAACCGGTCTGATTTTGCCCTGCTGGATGAATTTTCTTACGACACCGAGGGCTGGGGGATCACGCATGACCATGAGCGGATTATTATGAGTGACGGCTCTGCTAATCTGTATTTTCTGGATCCGGATACTATGGCCCTGAATGGCAGCATCCAGGTCCTTGATGAGGGAAAACCGTTAACTAATATCAATGAGCTCGAGTATGTTGAGGGACGTGTATTCGCCAATATCTGGCACACGCCCTATATAGCAGTGATCGACTATCACACCGGAGAAGTGGTTGCGAAACTGGACATGTCACAGCTTTTATCACCTAAAAGAAAAATATTAAACGGTATAGCCTGGGATGATGTTAATCGGAAACTTTTCGTTGGCGGTAAAAACTGGCCGGAGTTATTTGGAATAAAGCTGCTGGATGACCCAGGCTGACACCACTGTATCGGCATGTCCGCGGTGAATTTTTCGGAAGGGAAAAAAAGTATCGTCTCTGTGTGAATGAAAAAACATCCGTTTGAGGGAGGGGCATGCTTTCAGCTATCAACTATAAGCTTTCCAGGGTGGGGTTGCTGCACCTTCTGGAGAAAATATTAGCAGGATCTAAAGGCACAGCCTCTCTGTGCATACCCCCTGATTACTCCAAACTTGAGGCTGAAGGCCTGTTGGAAACTTTGCTTGATCTTGGCACTCTCCCTGATGGACTTACCAGACATATCATTGAATCGCCAACCGGAGCGGTCTTGTTCTGGGGAGATCATCATCGCTACCTGGTTATGCCGCCATTTCCTCTGAATGAAGAAAGGGTTTCGCAGTCCTGTGAGATAGAGCCCCTGCGTTCACTTCTTTTAAGGGAGTACCTTTTTGGACTGGTACTGGTCAGACTTGGTTCATTTGCTGCCGGTGTAGTAAAAGGTGATCGGTTGCTCAGCAGCAAGGTGGGTAAGGGACTCGTACACGGCCGTCACCGCCAGGGAGGATCATCTGCACACCGTTTCGAAAGACACCGTGATAAGCAAATGGAGACTTTTTTTACCCGGGTTTGCGGGCATGTCCGGGAACAGCTTGAGCCATATGCCGGGGAACTGCAATACCTGATATACGGCGGGACACGGGAGACACTGCTGGAATTCCGTAAACAATGCCATTTCTCAGGTCAGTTCGATGACCGTACCCTGGATATTCTGTTGAATATCCGTGAGCCCAATCAGTCAGGTCTGAATGAGGCCATACATGAAGCCTGGTCCTCCCGCATAGTCCAGTGGAAAGAATAGAATACTATTTCAGCCTTTTTTATCTTCTTCGCTGCCGTTCTCACACTGTTTCAAGAACACATCTACTTCTGATGTGCTGAATCCACCGGCCTCCAGGATAGCCCTGGCAACGAAACAATCTTCGATTACTCCCCCGCTGACTCCCAGTCCTCCCATAATCACGCCGTTTTTCATTAAGGGGAATCCTCCTGGAAAGGTAATCCAGCGCTCGTGGAAAAACAGTGGAACAAGTTCACCTGAAAGAAAATTCGCTTTATATGTCCCGGTAGGCTGTTTTCCGTAGACCGAAGTGTAGGCTTTATCCAGTGCAATCTGAGTACTGGCCAGTATCGTGTTGTCCATGCGGTGAAAGGCCAGCAGATTGCCGGACTGATCGGAAATTGCCATAGCCATTGGTACACCCTGCCGCAGCGCTTCCTTTTCCCCTGCTTCCAGCATCGTTTTAGCTGTTTCAAGAGTTAGTCCCGGCCCGTAAACACGGTTTCCCGATTTCCATGCCTCGGGGGCTTCACCAAAGGCGCTCATATTTTTCCTCTCCTTTCCCTTGTGTGCAATGCTTTCTGCATGGCCAGAATTATCTTTATGCCTGGCAGATTGACTCCTTCCTTTTCCAGACTGACGATTTTGTGGATAGTGCGGATATCTTCGTCACAAAAAAGCCTCTGGCGGCCATCCGTTCTTTCCGGTTTACACAGTCCAAAAGTTTCCAGCCTTCGTATTTTAATAGCTGATACTCCGGTCATCGTTACGGCAACAGACATGGTATACCTGGCCAAATCAGTTTTTACAGAACGTGAGGAATTGTTTTGCTGAACGGTCACTTTTCTTCCCTCCGGGATTTATAATGTAAATGCAGGGTTCTCAATAACAGAATTAATATACTTGAGTAATTGTTTATGTTTATTTAACCATTAACATGATAAGATGTCAACAGGCGCTGTTTATAAGCCCGGAAGTTGTTTTGGGGTGAAAACTGAATCAACCTAAATCCAACATTAATTTTCGTTGACATATACTATGTCATGTAATATAATGAATCAGAGTTGAAATAAAAGAGGTGGAGCAGATATGGAACAATCAAGTGGCGTTTATATCATGCGGGTCGCGTCAATGCTAACCGGTATGCATCCTCAAACACTTCGAAAATACGAACGAGCCGGACTCCTTGAGCCTTCCAGGTCAAAAAGGCTTAGAATGTACTCTGAGGAAGATATCATTCGCCTTAAAGCAATCAAGCACCTGGTGGATGAGCTGGGATTAAACCTGGCCGGAGTGCGATTAGCCCTTGATATCAAGGACAGGATATTTAAAGTCAAGGGTCAATTAGCTTTATCTGACATGAATGAAAACAAAAAGAAAAAGCTAATGAAAGCATTGGACGAAAGTCTTATAGCCCTGGGTGAAGAGATAGAAGAAAGCGCAGGGTAGCAGATTTCTCCTGTTGGCAGGGGCGGAAAGCAGGACATTCTTCAGAGTGGAGGGGAGTTGGCGTGTGGAGTTTTAAAAGATGTCCACGCTGTCGTGGTGATGTTTTCATTGACGAAGACGAAAACAGGCATTTCGAGAAATGCCTGCAATGCGGCTATGAACGTGAAATATCACCGGCGGTCATCAGGGGAAGGAAGACAAAACCTGAAAAAGAGCAAACCAGCGTAAGGTAAAATATGTT
>CAYLVC010000384.1:0-1436 GCA_964387005.1 uncultured Dehalococcoidales bacterium
ACAGTCCCCTTGCTGATGCCGGGTATCTCTTTTCTAACCTCATCAAATATCTGGCCGGCCGTGGGGTGAGAACGAGTGTTCCTCAGCACTTTTAAAACAGCTTCCCTTTGTTTTGTGTCTCGTCTATTGACCATCAAATTCTTTATCAGTATTAAATCCTAATATTAATTATAGTAAACTTGCGGGTTATCCGGTGGAATGTTTAACCCGGTAAGATGTCTTTAGATCAGAATAATTGTAGTTCTTTCTTGTTGTTCGAATCTCTCCGGCTCCACCAGACAAATAGTTAACACTTTGAAGGCATTTTGGGGCCAAAAAGTGGACGTTTTAAACACGATTTGTTAACAACCTCTTTTATAATAAGGATTTGCTCCCATTTTGGTAACATGATATAATCCCAATATGCGGATTATATCGCGCAAGAAGCTACGAGAGTTCTGGGAACATTACCCGGAAGCCCGGGCAAGTCTCGAATCATGGTTCGCTGATGTAAAACAAGCTGATTGGGATAACCCTAACGATATCAAATCAGTTTACCGTAATGCAAGTTTTGTTGCCAATAATCGAGTTGTTTTCAATATAAAAGGAAACAAATACCGTGTGATCGTAACAATTCAATATACTTATCACATTGTCTTTATTCGTTTTGTTGGTACTCATAAGGAATATGACTCGATAGATGCCGTGACAATTTGAGGTAAGAAGATGAAAATCGATATTAAACCCATCAAAACGGAGAATGATTACGAAGAGGCACTGGCCGAAATTGAGCAGTTGTTTGATGTCCAATCCGGAACCATAGAGGCTGACCGCCTGGAAATCTTAACAACGCTGGTCGAAGCTTACGAGAACCAGCACTATGCAATTCCATTGCCAGATCCGGTTGAAGCGATCAAGTATTACCTTGAAAGTCGGGGATTAACCCGGCAGTATCTGGAGAAATACCTGGGAAGCCGGGCCCGCGTTTCCGAGATATTGAATCGAAAGCGACCGCTATCTTTAGAAATGATACGGCGGCTGCATGATGGACTGGGAATCCCCGCTGAAGTCTTGATTCTACCATATGAAAAGATTCAGCAAGCTTCGTAATTCAGATAGCCAGGAGAACAACCGACTTAAACGTTACAGTACTACCTGTTGATATCCCGACTCCGCCACAGGAACCAAATCCGAACCCGCTATTTATCGGAGAGGTGTTCGGATTTTTTGAGCGGACGGGAAAATCTGAACATGATTGCCCGGCTGGGGCACCTGAAAAATCCACGTCAGGTTGCGAAAAACCTGCGCATCAAGGGTATATAAATAACGGAAATAAGGTGTCTACTGAAGTGGCACTTTGAATTCCCATGGCCCCCCCCAATCCGCGATCTTGTATATGCGCAGCGTCAACTCCTGAGCATCCTGAGGGACCGGGTCCAGGTCCCAGATATGTCTTA
>CAYLVC010000384.1:1536-3106 GCA_964387005.1 uncultured Dehalococcoidales bacterium
AGCGTCAACTCCTGAGCATCCTGAGGGACCGGGTCCAGGTCCCAGATATGTCTTACCCCATCCATCTGTCCTATGGTACCAAACATATCTTTTCCGGCCGGTTTCCAGTTTTCATCATCCACCCTGTATTCCGCATCCGTGCTAATATATGAGTGCGACCTGAAATCGGGGTCATAATCCGGTGATACCACGAAGGTAAATACATCCGCTCCATCGGATTTGAGTTCCATCTTCTCAAGAGTGACAGTAATACCGTTCACAGTCTGAGACTGGCTGATTTCAAAGGACTTTTCCAAAGCGCCGCCCGGCGGCAGAACCAGCACGCGGGTGTAGAGCCCACCTCCTCCCTGAGAGGTTTTGAGGTCAGTTATTCTGCGGCTTCGCACCGTCGCACGAACATCATACCAACCGTAAGGAACAGACCTTCCTGTCTCATCTTTCTGATCCCAGGTCAACTGGTATTCTTTCGATTCACCCGGCTGGAATTCGATTTGTTCATCACCGACATAGAATGTGCGGACTACTCTATCCTCAAAAGGTAAATTACGTGATTCGATAGTGATCCGCGCTGGGAAATTGAAATCAGCGAAGTTACGCAATACACGGCTCTCTGTATCAAAATTGATAAAAATGATTGAAATCTCCACGCTTTCCCTGAAACCGGATGTAATATTGGGAAGCTGATTCCAATATATTTTACCCGTTGGAATAACGTAGGCTCCCGGCCCTTCCGGCGGAACAAAGCCCTGAGGAATAAAGAATTTATCGCGGATCAAGGTGCCGGCGCCGTACACCGTGCCGCCGAGCAGCAAAAGTATAACGGGCACAAGCATCCACGCCAGGCGCGTTCTGGGTACCAGGCTCTGCCAGAAAGAATATTTCCGGCGTTCTTCCAACCGCGATATCTCCCTCTCCCACCATTCGCCGGAGGGCGTTTTCCCCTCTGTCTCTGTTTTAAAATAATCCCGAAGCTTCTGTTCAAATTTCTCTTTATCCATAATGCTACCCCCTCTCTCCCCGGATATCATCCTCACCCAGGATGACGCCCAGACGGTCCAGCGCCCGGCTTAACCGTGACTTTATAGTGCCTTGACGTTGCTTCAAAACCGCTGCGATCTCCGGCACCGTAAGGTCAGAATAAAAACGTAATAAAACGACCTCTTTCTGCTCCGGGGGCAAACAATCCAGAGCCTGCTTTATGGTTTGGCGCTCTTCATAGCCTATTACATCTGTTTCAGTTTCAATAATGCAGTCAGTCCGGTCCATAACCTGTTCCAGAGGAACAGTCGGTATTCGCTTCTTTCTGGCTTGTTGTTTTACTTCATTGATCAGGATACGGACCAACCAGGCTTTAAGGCTTCCTTTAAGGCGTAATCGCGCCAGATTTTTCCACACCTGCACCAGCGTTCCCTGCACCGCATCCTCAGCTAATCCATAATCCTGCGTCATTAAATATGCTGTGCCGAACAGTGTACTTTTGTGCTGTTCGATCAGTTTCCGGAAGGCTTCCTTGTCTCCGGCCTGGCAACGACAAATGAACGCTTCTTCTTCCGATTTATTCAACCAGAAA
>CAYLVC010000385.1:0-3103 GCA_964387005.1 uncultured Dehalococcoidales bacterium
TTGATGGAAGTTTAAAGAAGAGATGTAAGGACTTAACAAGTTGGGTAAGGGATGAGCAGAGAAGAGAAGAGTTGAGGAATAAGAAAACTATAAAAAAGAAAGAGGTGAAATGATGGCAAAAACAAAAAGGAATAAAGTTGTCATCACTGAAGAGAATAAAGAAATTATTAAAGGAATAGAAGAATCTGGTAAATCTAAAGTTGGCATGAAAGATTTAATTAGGTATCTTTCAGGGGAGGAACTTACCCAGAAAAGGGCTATCAATGCCTACTGTTATTTTTGTCAGGGGTATGGTGAATTTGAAGACTGTGATACTTCCACTTGTCCTCTTTTTCCGTTTTCAACATATGGTAAAAAGTATTTACAGAGTGAACAGAAAAGAGCAAAGAAATGAACTTGTATTGTTATTTAGCTTATAGAAAGTGTTTTGAACTTGATTGTGATGGTGTATGGTGTTTGGATGGTGAGGAAGGACTACATGACGGAAGCTATATAACATGTAATTTATTGAGAGATAAGTATGGACGAAAAAGTAAAAGAGTAAAACTTATTTCTGAGTTTAAGTGGCTTATGAACAGGGCTATTTACAGAGGTAAAAAATGAACATTAATTTTAGCCGTAAAGGTGGTACTGTAACTAACAGGATATTTGTCAATGGTGAATTAATAAAAGAAACTATAGAAGTTACAGAGCCTGAGATTACTATTACTTTAAAGCTATGGAAGTGGGAAAAAACTTGGATTATTAAGGGGAAGAAATGAAAATCTTAGTAGCGTGTGAGTTTTCTGGGACAGTTAGAGAAGCATTTAATAAGAGAGGTCATGATGTTTGGAGCTGTGACCTGTTAGATACAGAAATTCCTGGAAATCACATAAAAGGAGATGTATTAAAAATATTAAATGATGGATGGGACATGATGATAGCTCACCCTCCTTGTACACATTTAGCTGTATCTGGAGCTAGGTGGTTTAAAAACAAACAGAAAGAACAAAAAGAGGCTTTAGGTTTTGTTAGGATTTTACTAGATTCTCCTATAGGAAAAATAGCATTAGAAAATCCTGTTTCTATTATCTCTACTAGGATAAGAAAACCAGATCAGATAATCCAACCTTGGATGTTTGGGGATGAGTATACAAAAACTACTTGTTTATGGTTAAAAAATCTTCCTATATTATCACCTACAAATATAGTAGGAAAAGGAGAAGTAGTTACTTTTAAATCTGGGAAAAGAATGTCAAAATGGATGGCAAATTCTTTTGGGAATGGGCATTTAAGAAGTAAAACCTTTCAAGGTATTGCTAATGCTATGGCTGAACAATGGGGGTAGTGTTTGAACTTTAAAAGATTTTTAGTTTACTTATTTAGGTGGCAGCTATCTACAATAGTATTAGCTCCAGTTGTTGCATTTTTTGCAAATGCTTGGATAGCTGCCATGATAGCAAATTTAATAGGTGGATGTATATTTTATTGGGTAGATAGGTTTATCTTTAATAGTAAATCATTATCAACCGAGTGGGAAGTTAGGCATGGTGATTGTGATGAATGTGGTAAACAAAATGTAAGAATTTATAGGATAGTTAAAGGTAAGAACTATGACAGAAGTAAAGACAAAACACCTAAGTTTCGTTGTGAAACTTGTAGTGTGAAGAAGGAACAAGAGTTGAAGGAGTTGTTATGATAGACTTTTGGTTTAGTACAATTCTTGGTTTGTTAATTATAGCTAATATTGTGATGAGTTTTAGAGAATCAAATGGGTCTGCTTTATGTGGTTGGGGAACTGCACTACTTTTAATCCTTATGATAATAGGGAGAAATGTATGATTGCCTGTAATGAATGTAAACATTTAAGGTTTGACAGCTACAGATGCCGTCATCTATGTTATTGTAGAGAAAATCTTGAAAATAAATTTAGTGCTATTAGCGGTGAGTACTACTCTGTAAAGAATGAGGATTTTAGTTGGAAATCTAATAAAGATGGAAACTGTACTTGGTTTGAACCTAAGAAACAAAAATGGTGGAAGAAGAAAAAGGAGTATAATTTCACACCTTTTGAGAATGATAGAGTAGATGAATTTCTTGCATTTGTAAGAGAGAAACGCCCAGAAGTTATAATAGAATTTGAGTTTATTAAAGATTCTGTTGTAGAAGAAGGTAAGAAAAAAATTAAGCCTACACCTATACCATCTGGAGGTATGAAAAAATAATGAAACTATCAAGTTATATTCTATCTTTGGAAAGAATTTTAGAAACTGAAGGTGATTTAGATGTTGAATGTTATGTTCCATTCACTGGTAGGCTAACTGCTAGAGTACCAAAAGTATCTTATAGAAGAATACTTAAAGGTAGAGAAAAAAGACCTGATTTCTGGTCATCAATAGATGGTGATGATAGGAAGGGGGAAAAGGTGGTTCAAGTATGAAAATAGTACAGCAGGGGTGGACATGGCATACTTTACCAATGCCATATAAGGACATGGTGTTTTCTATCTCAAGGGCAGCGAGAAATTGTTATCAATCAGAGCTTAAGTCCTTTGAAGAAGAAGAGAAGTTTATAAAGAATCTTATAAAAAGGGGGCATCAGTCACCATTAGAACATGTAAGTCTTTCTTTAATCATTACCACAGACAGGGGAGTACTGGCTGAACTTACCAGACACAGGCTTTCTTCATTCAGTGTGGAGTCTACTAGGTTTGTTAGATATAAAGAGATAGAGTTTATTCTTCCTTCATGGTATGAAGATTTTGTAAAAGGAAATTCTACTGATGTCATGCAAGGTTCAGAGTATCTTGTTTGGAAAGATGCTTGTAATTATGCTGAAGATACTTACTTTAAATTAATGCGGGAGTATCAATGTACCCCACAAGAAGCAAGACAAGTTTTAAACATGTCTCTGTCAACAAATGTTGTAATGACTAGTAATTTGCGACAATTCCGCTTAATTTTACAGCAGAGAACTGCTAAAGATGCACATCCACAAATGGTAGCATTAATGACTTCTATACTTAACACATTTAAGAAAGAGTTTCCAGTATTTTTTGAGGATATATAAATGTCAGAAGAAAAACCTTTTAAGATGGTTGCTGGCTATTTTGAGTTTGAGGAAT
>CAYLVC010000386.1:0-3092 GCA_964387005.1 uncultured Dehalococcoidales bacterium
CAAAGGGCTGGAAATCGAAGACCTTCCTGCCCTGCTCCGCTATCTCCGGACACAACTGGACAAACTCGGCGTCAATATCCTTCGGGGGAAAGAAATAAAGGCAGATTCCATTGTTTCACTGAAGCCGGATGTGGTTATCCTGGCCACCGGCGGCAAAACGGTGTTGCCCAATATCAAGGGTATCAACCACCCCAGCGTGGTCAGCAACGCAGCTTTACACCGCCGTTTGAAATTCTTTTTAAAATTCATGGAGCCGGGGACGTTAAGATCGTTGACCAGAATCTGGATGCCTGTCGGCAAACGGGTTGTCATTATCGGCGGAGGCAAGCATGGCTGCGAGCTGGCCGAGTTCCTGGTCAAAAGAGGCCGTAAAGTCACCCTCGTCGATAAGGCCGGAATGCTGGGAGATGGCATGTTTTTCCATCTCAGGGGTGCCCTTTTCAGGTGGTTCGAGACAAAAGGCGTAACGCTGATCAGCGGCGTCAAGGAATATGTGGAGATCACGGACCAGGGGCTCACCATTGTAAATTCGAAAGGTGAAAAACAAATCCTTGCGGCCGATACCATTGTCCCGGCTTTGCCTCTGGCCTCCGATACGGAACTGATGAAGGAATTGAAAGGCCGTGTGCCCGAAGTATATGCAGTGGGAGACTGCCGGGAGCCGCAGCAGATTGTGGATGCCATTGCCGACGGATCACGCGCCGCCCGGGCAATATAATGAAGAATGGTTAACGGCATTAGAGAGGGTATATATACTCTATTAGACTTCCTACTCTACCGCATACAGCGTCCCGTCCTGCGAGCTAACATAGACTGTCGATCCATAAACAGCCGGAGAGGTGGTAATGCGCCCTCCGACGGCAATGTCTTTAAGCAATTCGCCGGTAGCGCTTTCGAATACATAGAGATGCCCGTTTTCACCGGTCGCGTAGACCAGTCCGCCGGCTGCGACCGGCATGGTGCTGATCGTTCCTCCGACTTCGGTTTCCCAGCGTTTTCCATAGTTCTCCAGGTCAACCGAGACCATTTTGTTTTCTACTCCGATATACAGATTATTGCCCTCTATAGCCGGCGAGGAGGATGAGAACTCACCCAACTTGAGCGACCAGAGATACCCGGAGGCCGGAGGAGGCCTGGGAGCGCCGCCGTATATGTACAACGCAGCCCACATGGGCCTGATCCTGTTTTCCATGAACCAGTTCCTGGCCTTGCCCTCCACGGCATACAGCGTCCCTTCTGAATTGCAAAAGTACACTACACCGTCCTTTACCACAGGCGATGAACTCACGGATTTGAAGGCGTTGAACTCGTTGCGGACTTTGCCGTGAAGAGCGTCTACAGCGAAGAAATACTCGCTTCCGGTACCCACATAAAGGATGCCCTCGTAAACTACCGGCGACGATTGAATATCCGCATTGGCATTTACTTTCCAGGCCTGTTTTCCGCTTTCTGTTTTCAAGGCATGAATGCAATAGTCATTCGAGCCGAAATAAACAAGTCCGTTAGCCACTGCCGGAGAAGAGCGGATAACGAATTTGGAGGAATGTTCCCAGATCATTTTTCCGCTGTCAGCCGTTAAAGCATACAATCTGCCGTCATTCGATCCCACGTAAACCACGTTGTCCACTACCGCCACCGATGATTCCACCCATGAACCTGTTGGGAATTTCCAGAGGACTGATCCGGAAGCAACATCCAGGGCATACACATTAGAGTCCCTGGACCCGATATAAAGCATACTGCCGGCTATCACCGGTGAAGAGTTGATCGCGGCCCCGGTCCTGAGAAGGGGTGTGACTATTCCCTCGGGCAGTATCCCGGCCGTATTGATGCCGGCTGAATGAAGCGGGTCGCGGCCGAACATAGCCCAGTCAGAGGAGCTCCGGGGGACAGAATTCAGGTTGGTCACGGGACGGAAGACCAAACCCAGGTTATTAAGGATTACGTAGACCAGCAGCAGGAATATTACGCATACAACGGATATAATAATCCATTTACGCCTCTTCAGGTGAGCTTCCACCCGTTTGTTGGGTTTGCCCCATTCATCGATCAATTTCCCGGCACGAAATGTCATGCTTATTCCTTTGTTTTCATTTGTTCCAGGACTGTATCTATTATGTTATTCTATTAAGTTTTCCCGGTTAACTCATCATACTATTTATCGCAATCGACTTCAAGTAGCATTTTAAGCCATTTTAGTAAATAACTTTATCAACCTGGAATCCTGGCCTGTAGTGTATTCAAGCAACAGGTTATTATGTTACGGCGCAATAACCTCTGCTTCAATTCATTTCTCAATTTGTCCGGAAGAGTCAGCCATAAAAAAAACCGGGGATGGTTTTATCTGCCAGCATTTGTAGAGCTGAAGCACCATCCCCGTTTCCCAAAACAAATTACTCTGTTCAGCTACCCCTGGAACCCCTCTCCGAAACGGTCGCGGAAGAAAATCTCGTTCATAGCCTTCCTCGGCCTGGCGGCAGGCGCTTCATCCGGGTAACCCAGCGGGGTCAATGTGACAACGGCATATCCAGCCGGTACTTTCAGCACTTCAGCCGCCGCCTGCGGATCGAAAGCGCCCATAATCACCGTGCCCAGCCCGAAGGATACGGCTGATAAAGCCAGATTTTCCATCGCCAGGGCAACATCATACATATACCAGTACTCGCCTTTGTCCGTGGCAGGCTTGCCCGCTTCTCCATAAGAGTACCCGGACTTGCCCTTCTCAGCACAGACAGCGATTGCAATAGGCGCGGTCCTGATAGCTTCAGCCGTCATATTGGGACGCCCCGGAAAAGAGAAAACGGTCCCGGCCAGTTTGTCCTTTATTGCGCTGTCCTTTACCACGACTAATCTGCAACACTGGCTATTGGCCCAGGAAGGCGCCTGCCGGGCAGCCTCCAGCACTTTATTCAGCGTATCATCATCAACCGGATCGGCCTTATACTTGCGTATGCTCCTCCTGCCCAGAATAGCTTCGTTTACTTCCATTTTTCACCCCCTGAATTTTACTTTAGAAACAAAACTCCAAAAAGTGCACCTGTCAAGACCGGACATAGGTTACATTTTAGACCGGGGACATAGGTAACAGATTT
>CAYLVC010000387.1:0-3086 GCA_964387005.1 uncultured Dehalococcoidales bacterium
TACCTGTCGCTCCTGGTAATAGCCTGCCCGGGACCGAAGATCTCGAACATCTTCTCTCCGGAACATTCACCTGTTTTGTCGACACTGCAGGGGATGAAATCCTGCTCGTCAGCACGAATATCCCTGGCACTGCAGGATCAGTCCGTTCTATTCCTCCCGGACCCGGAACACCGGGGTGGACCCTCATATTTACCCTCACCACTGAGGGACTGGTAAAGTTTGACTCATGTGACAGTGTGTTGACATGGTTTGACGATGCCAGGGCAGAGATTCACGGGCTCTTTGATCTGATCGTTCCTGAGAAGATTGTGCAGATACTAACGTGAGGCGTGCTGGCCCGTGGCATCCTCCGGTTCTCAGGGAATGTTCGCTGAATCGGAGGATATGAAAGTCCGATAGAATGTACAACAGGCAGGGAATGCCCTCTCGTCCCTCGCCGAGAGAACCTCCTCATTTTTTCTCTTTTATAGAATATCCCGTCAACCCTCCCCGCCAATCGTGAAATAACAGGTGCATCCCTTATCGATATCTGATTCCAGCCACACAGTACCCCCATGCCTGGTGAGGATATTCTCGACGATTGCAAGACCTATTCCTGTCCCTTCAAAATCCTTGCTGTCGTGGAGCCGTTCGAAGACCTTGAAGAGATGATTGCGGTACGTCATGTCGAACCCGACACCGTTGTCCCTGACATAGTAGACACACCGGGTCCCTTCAAAGAATGATCCAAGAGAGATGTGGGAAGTCTCACGTCTCCTGGAAAATTTCAGGGCATTCGAGAAAAGGTTCTGCAATACCTGCCGCATCAGGACCGGATCTGCCCGGCAGGAAGGAAGAGTGCCTATCTCTACCTTCACGTTCCGGCGGTGCTGGGCTGCCAGTTGTTCGTCGAGCACATCCTTTGCCAGTCTCGTCATATCGACCTCCTCGCGTCGCAGGTTCCTCCGGCTTGTCCTGGAAAATTCGAGGATAGCATCGATCAGCTCGGCCATCTTGACCGTGCTCTGGCGGGTTTTTTCAACGAGATTCCTTCCCCCGGGAGGGATGGCATTTCCATATTCCTGGAGGAGGAGTGCAGAAAACCCCTCGATTGATCGTAAGGGGGCCCGGAGATCATGGGATACCGAGTAGGAAAACGATTCAAGGTTCCTGTTTGCGATCTCAAGGTTCCTTGTCCTCTCTTTCACTTTCTGTTCCAGATCTGCATGGATACGTGTAATCTCTTCTTCCGCAGCCTTCCGGCTCTTCCACCGGAGGAGTGCAACGGATGCCTGGTTCACGAATGCCTCCAGAAGGTCGGGATTCTCGATCGTTGCACCTTTCCGGAGGATGAACGCAATACTGCCGACCAGTTCTCCGTGGCAGGTGAAACCCAGGACATAGGTTTTTCCGAGATTACACTGCTCTTCCACACGTCTGCAGGCATCTTCCGGGAATTCGTGCAGGAGGAAGAAAAAGAGCGGGGGGCCTTCGATAACACCCTTGTGAAGGTAATCGACTTTTGCATAGGTTTCGTTATCAAGGGTAAACGTCATCCCGACAAGGTCGGAACCGAACCACTGGCGGAATGCTGCGAGGATGTCCTCATCTGCAACGACGCTCTCCAGCCGCTCGCTATTCGTCGCGGGATCGTATACCAGGACCCCCACCACCGAATGTGGCAGGAGGGAATAGATCTTTTCTCCGATATACGGGAAAATATTCGCGGTCTCATCCATATCGACAAAATCCATCGCGGTGTGGGACAGAAACGCAAGGTTCTCCAACTGGCGCTTCCGGACCTCATTCTGTTCCTGTTCCCAGGAAATATCCCTGCCAGCCCCCTGGATCACCGTATAGTGCTGGTTCTCATCGAAAGCCGCCGTGAACGTCCACTCGGTGCTGAGGGGAGCAGCAACACCGGCTGCCTGTGAAGAGAGGCAGAGCCTGATGGTGCACGAGGGATGCTCCGGGATCAATCCCTCGACCGCGGTGAGAAAACGGACCCGGTCTTCTCCGATGATACATCCAGTGAACCCGGGTATTTCCGGGGCTTTCTCAGAGAGCCCCATGGCGAGGAGGAGGGCACGGTTCATGTATGTCGTGACCATCCCCGGCCCTATCCTGCAGACAAAACCCGGCTGTGACTCAAGGATCGCCCGGCAACGGCTTTCCTTTGCACTGATGGCATCAACCGCATCCTTTCGTCTCTTTTCCATCCTGATCTTCCCGTAAATCTCAGAGAAGAGGGCTGTCGGGTCCTGCATCTTGGGGATGTAGGCGGAAATGCCGAACCGGGAAGCCTCTATTGCAACCGCCTCACTTCCATGCCCTGTAACCATGATATAGGGGAGGTCTCCATACCTCGACCGGATATAGCGCAGCAGTTCGATACCATCCCTGTCCGGCAACCTATACTCGGAAATAACCATATCACAGGGATTATTCCTGAGGTATTCCTCTGCCTCCTTTTCGGAACTTGTGGTCTTTACGTCGACATCGGGCCAGTTTTGAGAAGTATGCAGGAACTGAGTGAGAAAATCCTGGTCCCCGTCGATGACCAGTACCGATAGCATAGAATAAAATCAAGGAAGTGAGGGAGAAAAATGTTTGGGTTATCGTACAAACTATTTTTCAGGAGCTGCCGGGGGCCTTCGGGAAACAAATGGATAATGGAAGTCTATACTGTGTACTCAATGTAGGCAGGAGATATGGACCTTCGTGAAGCAGGTGTACTCTTTGTCATGGCTGAATAGGATAACTCCTGCAAAGACAGGGTTGGGATTTTTCATGGAATGTAAAAAATCGATACACCAGATCCCTGCACCATTGTTGAAAAGTCAGTATGGCTGGAAATCGCATTTGTCCCAACCGGTGATGGGGATCCGATAAACCTGTCCTGGCTGATGCATGAGATCCCTCTTTTCCGTGCCATAACCGCAGTGAAATCTCCTCCTCATCCATTTTCCCCGTCATTTCCGGTATCCCCCAGACCCAGGACCTAGGAAGTCCTCACATCAATACTCATATCGCAGGATTCATATCATCCCTTGGAGAAGGGTGTCTTGATGGATATCGCACAGGCAATCCGGGACCTGGAGATGCAG
>CAYLVC010000388.1:0-3055 GCA_964387005.1 uncultured Dehalococcoidales bacterium
GCGCCGAATCCCATCACCCGCTCCATTTTTCTTGGCTTGCTTTATTCCCAACCGATTAACAAATAGTAGCGAACGTTTTTCCTATGCTGTTGATCGTGACTTCTATTGGGGTGAAGGAATTTGATAGAATGATATTTGTAACGAATTTGTTATAATGTCCTTAAATCAAATTCACTGATAGGGGGGAAAATGGGAACAGCAAAATTTGTTTACTACCAGGAAGATGATTTGTGGGTTGGCTGGCTTGAAGATTATCCCGACTACCGCACTCAGGGTACAACTTTTGAAGAGCTAAAAGCCAATCTCAAAGATATTTACGAAGATATCAACTCCGGGAAAATACCCCATATCCGGAAATACGGCGAATTAGCAGTAGGATGAAAAGAGTTGATCTCATCAAGGAAATCGAAAAAAAGGGATGTATTTTCATCCGTCATGGTGGAAATCATGATTGGTATCAGAACCCGAATACGAGGATTTCTCAGCCTGTTTCCAGGCATCGTGAAATAGCTGAAAGCCTGGCAAAGCATATTCTTAAGATGCTTAGTGATTAATTTACGAACACAAGAAAAGGAGGCAAGCGGTTGGTCCAGCAAACCTTCCTCCATCGCTTTTCTTTGCAGTTCCACAAGGTCTCTTTCTGAAATACGTATATTCAGCCGGCGGTCTTTTTTCAGGGTATTCCGGGCATACGCCGTCAGTGCCTTTTTTCGTTCAGGAAATTCTACCGCAGACGTCCATTCTTCTTCCCCTCTCTCAGTCTTTACTTCACTGTAATCCGTGTAAAAGCCTGCTGCGCGTTGCCATCCAGGTCTTCTACTACAAAGCCCACCACGTACTCCCCGGCGGCGGCGTCCAGCGTCTTCCAGGTGAACATCTGTCCTCCAAATGTCAATGTTTTTCCTTCCTGGGTTTCACTCTTGACTACCTCGCCGCTGCTGTTCAAATCCAGCCAGTTCTCTACGATGGTGAATCTGTCTCCGGCTGACGGAGTGATCTCACGCGGCGCGGCGGCATCCGCCTCCCCTGTAAAACCGAATACCTGGCGCAATAACCCGTTAACGAAAATCAGGCGGGTCGGGCGCTGTTCCTGGCTGTCCGCGAAAGTGTATATTCCCTCTACGCTGTAGCTTGCCTGTTCATAGCTGCGGCCGTATTCTTCCGGCTTGAAACAGGCTGAATATGAATCGGCTCCGTCATCGATGGCAAACACCACCGGTTCCCAGGTGAAATTCAGGGTGAATTCTCCCTTCCCCCAATCGGGATAGTATACCCCGTTTACCTGGCTGGTATCAGCGCTTTCCAGGTAGTCCTGGTCTGCTACCAGGATTGAATTGGCCTCCTGGTCGTAATAGCCCACGAATAGATAGATGTACCCGATGTTTTCGCCGCTGATGTCGGCGCTCAGTCTTACCGGTTGCCCGGGGGCCGCTTCGGCGCTGGAAGCCCTGATTGCAGAGATTTCAATTCCACCGGCGGCAGGCGCGCGAATTGAACCTGAGTCCGGCACTACTGCCTTGCTGTCACTTACGGTAAAAGACCGGCCGGAATAGTGAAAAGCCAGGAAATCGTCCCATAGCGACCTGGCCGCAAACCGGTTGGCAATGGCTGTATATGACTGCGCTCCCGCTACTGCGTTCTGGTAAAGCTGAGAATTGGGGAAATACACCGAGATCCCGGTGGACCCCGGTTTATCAGGCCCGTGTTTTTCGGCTATCACCGAATGTTTGATCTCCATCAGAACAGCGTCGGCAGCGTTGTTTAAGTTCGGATCAATGGTCTTCTGCTTGATTATTTGCAGGAAGTTGCCAAGGTCAATGTATGACGGAGGAACCTCGCTGCCAAAGACGCTGGTATAGTTTTGGGCGTAAGTACGGCTGCTGGCGATGGTTTTCTGGTCTTCTTTCTGGAAGGCATATACCAGTTGGTTTACGCTGTTGTTAAGTGAGTTGATTTTGGTCAGATCGATTGCGCTCAGCGTGGTGCCCCGGCCTATCTCCCGCGCCATCTGTTCCGGTGATTGGCTTGCCGGTTGTCCGAAAAGCCCTCCGAAAGGTGAACCCGCGCCCAGGAAATCTGCCCTGGCGCCGCTGTCTGTGATCCTTTGATCGTCTTCTATGTAGCTGTCAACAATATTGCGGCACAGCTCAGCCCCGCTCATATCCGGGTTGTTAAGAAGCGCCCTCAAAAACTGGGTGTACGCCCATCCCAGGGCAGGCTCGGTTTCCTCGGATGCCACCGCATACCAGGAGTGGGGTTCCATGGCGGTAAATACCTCCAGTTGTCCCATCAGGCAGGCATCCATGCCGATTATTTCGAACTTGTCCAGTTTTGTCTTGCTCCGGATCTGGCTGAGAGCTTCATCCAGTTCATTCAAATAAAGCATGTCACCGATGCGGGCCTGCATGGGTATGCTCTGGTCAACAGAGCCTTTGGGCACCGGATCGCTCCACCCGCCCGGCCAGCCCATGCCGTGGTCGGAAAGAATCAGGACGTATTTATCCGAGGGATAGGATTGTATGCCCCAGGTGACAAAATCGATCAGTGTCTGACCGGACGACATGTTCACTTCACCCAGGTCGGCCACTTCTTTCGATTCTATTGCTCTCAGGTTGTCATCCTGGCTGATAAGAAAGCGTTTTGTTCCGGTCCAGTTGCCGTCTCCGCTGTATCCTCCGCTAAACCTGTCTACCTGCGCTACGATTTTTACCCTGTCCGAAGCGCCGGCCTTTTCAGCTTCATTAACGTCCAGGTAAATGTCCTGTTCCAGGACCTTGTCGTCGGCGTCCTGGTAAAGCATCACCATCCAGCTTTGACCGCTTTTTACCGGGGTGGACTGCGTGATTTCTGCGTAGTTGGTGGAAAAAGATCCTGCTCCGGGAAGACCGGCGATCTGTCCGCTGCCCGAGCCGGACGGTAAAGAAGTGGTGGAATCAGGCGGTAGAAAGGCTGTTTCTTCCGTTTCGGAGTTCCCGCAATACTGTATGCCGAAGACAATTGCGACAATCAGGATCACCACGATTATGCCCGCTCCCCCCATGCAGCCTTTGCCTCC
>CAYLVC010000389.1:0-3055 GCA_964387005.1 uncultured Dehalococcoidales bacterium
CTACTGCTCGGAGGTAAAAGGAGGATACTCATCACGCAACAGGTTCAAATAGACGTTGACTCTCTGTCCCCAGCGCATATAGCCCACCACAAAATCATAAAGACCTTTCGGGTACTTGCCCGTAAAAAGAATGCACCAGAAGGCGATAAACGTCACCACGGCGACCGCGATACCGTAAATAGCCAGTATGATACCGTGAGGAATCCCAACATACAACCAGCCGAAAAGGACTTTTAATATGAGCATCCCGCGTGAAAGCTGCTCAGGGTAATCTACCGTTATGTCAGCCGGATATTTAGCCATGGAAGACCTCCTCTCTGCGAATTTTCATTCAATATAACCCATAACATATCAAATAGCAATAGATTTCAACAACGCAGGGGCGGTTGATAAGGCATTCAGCCAGTTGACAGGCAAAAAAAAGCACAGTGTATCCATCATAAACCGGAACACTGGACATCGCAGTTAATCGCTATCCCCTTCTCCCGAAACTTGAATCCGGTTCATTTTTAGAATACACTTTCTAGTACAGAGAATTTACAACTGAATAGAAGGCTAAAATAATGCCATATGACAGGTTAGTATTCAGGGTACATGCTGTTCGGCGAATGTTTCAGCGTCAGATAAGCCTTGAAGATATTCAAAATGTACTGAAATCAGGAACAACGATTGAATCCTATCCAGATGATTTCCCTTATCCCAGCTATCTCATGATTGGATGGTGTGATACAAGACCGGTACATATTGTAGCAGCAGACGATGCGGTTGCCGGCGAAACTATCATAATAACTGTTTATGAGCCCGATACCATAAACTGGGAAAATGGCTTTGAAAGGAGACGATTATGAGATGTATGATTTGTAAAAATGCTGAAACACACCAGGGGAAAGCGACGTTAACCCTGGAGCGTGATGGAGTTACACTTGTGGTTAAAGGCGTTCCAGCACAGGTTTGTTCCAATTGTGGTGAGGAATATATTGATGAAAAGACCACACGGCAGCTTTTAAAAACTGCTGAAGAGGCCATTAAAGTTGGTGTTCGTGTAGATATTCGCGATTACGTCGCTGCCTGATATTTTTTCAGTCTGTTATAATGGTGTTATGTCGGATAAGGTATTTGTAGCTGTGAGCGGCGGCGTCGATTCCTCGGTTGCCGCCTATCTCCTCAAGCAGGCCGGTTATGAGGTTACCGGCATTCATTTCGATCTGATCGGCCAGGCTGAGGCGGATAGAAGGAACAAAGACACCGACCTGGAGAAATGCTGCCGGCTGCTGGATATTCCACTGGTTTATCTGCACCTGAAAGACGAGTTTCAATCCGGGGTAATAGACTATTTTTTACGGGAATACGGCCTGGGCCGCACTCCCAATCCCTGCGTCCGCTGCAACCGGCAGATCAAGTTCGGACTGCTCCTGGATAAAGTGCTTGAGATGGGGGGCAGGTTTCTGGCGACAGGACATTATGCCAGGATAGCGGCGGGGGGCAATGAATACCGCCTGCTCAAGGGCAGCGACCCGCTGAAAGACCAGAGCTATTTTCTGCATGTCCTGGGACAGAGGGAACTCAGTCACACACTTTTCCCGTTGGGTGAGATGCAGAAAAGCGAAGTAAAGAAGATCGCCTCTGGACTGGGCCTTCCGGCTGCCGTCCGGCGTGAAAGCCAGGATATCTGTTTTATCCCAGGGGGCGACAGCCGGGATTATATCGCCGCTCATATGCTGTCTGTGCCGGGGGAAATTGTTGACATTACAGGAAAAATCGTGGGGCAGCACCGAGGACTGGCTTTCTATACCATCGGGCAGAGACAGGGCATGGGGGTCAGTGCCGGAGAGCCCCTTTATGTGGTCAAACTGGACCCTGCGGCCAACCGTCTGGTTATTGGACCGGCTGCTCAGCTTCTCAGGCGAAACCTTACAGCAGTAAATTTGCACTGGGTGTCAGGCCGGGCTCCCGCAGGTAACCCTGATATCCAGGCCAGGGTGCGCTATCGTTCGCAGGGGAGCGATGCCCGTCTTGAGATCAAAAACGGGACAGCCAGGGTATGTTTCTCACAACCCCAGAGGGCGATCGCCCCCGGACAATCGGTAGTCTTCTACCAGGAGGATACAGTGCTGGGAGGAGGCATTATTGCGGACACGGACTAAATCCACATGCTGCCCTGATTTCAAACAGGAAACGCTCTGCCACCAGCAGGGATTCCGGATGATCGCCGGAATCGACGAAGTGGGGCGCGGCTGCCTGGCCGGGCCGCTGGTGGTGTCAGCCGTGATCCTGCCCCCGGGTTTACGCACAAAATGGACGGGGCAGGTCAGGGACAGCAAGCTGCTGTCACCCGCTCAAAGGGAATACCTCTCTCCCCTGATCCATGAAGCCGCCGTCTCAATAGGCACCGGTGTAATCAGGCCTGACCTGATCGATTCCCTGGGCATGACGCGCGCCGTCCGCCGGGCAGCACACCTGGCAGTTGATCACCTTATGCCCCGCCCTGATTATCTGTTAATCGACTATTTTTCACTGCCGGACCAGGAAATACCCCATAAGGGCGTAGAAAATGGCGATACTCTCTGCTTTTCCATCGCCTGTGCTTCCATCGTAGCCAAGGTATTCCGCGACCACTTGATGGTGGACCTGGCGGCCAGATACCCCGGATATGCCCTGGACAAGCATAAAGGCTACGGAACGGAAGAACATCTGGCCTGCCTGCGCAACCTCGGCCCTTCGCCCATTCACCGCCGCCTCTTCCACCCGGTCAGAAACGCAGCCCAGCTTTCTTTTTCGTCTATTACCGGAGAAAAAGAATGAGCCGCAAAGAAACCGGGGCGCTGGGCGAAAAACTGGCGCAGGCCTATCTGAAAAAGAAAGGCTACCGCATTCTTCAGACCAACTACCGCTGCCCGCGGGGCGAGGTTGACATCGTCGCCCTCCAACGCGACTGTCTGGTATTCGTTGAAGTCCGCACCAAAATCAGCCTGGATTTCGGTACGCCTGAAGAGTCCATTACCCACACCAAGAAGAAACACCTTGCCAGCACAGCCGGTTACTATCAACAGAGCCA
>CAYLVC010000390.1:0-3047 GCA_964387005.1 uncultured Dehalococcoidales bacterium
GTACGGCTATTCAATAATGATCACATAATGACAGAACCTGAATCATTTGTGAGGAAATTTACTCCGGGAAACTGCTATCCGGCTGGTTCATTTTTACCGGCCAAAAAAACAAAGCCACAGGAGATAACGCATCGGACCAGACCACATAGTTTGATACAGGTTGTTTAATTCTAAAACTATGCTGCCGGAATAGAAAAGGAGAAAGTAAAAATGCTGAATACAAAGATCAAAGACGATATTATAGTTGAACTAAAGAAGATCACAGGCGAGGAAAATGTCTCCGCCAACCGCGCTGATCTGTATTATTACTCTCAGGACATGACTCAGGCTGCACCGAACTGGCCGGATCTGGTGGTTATGCCGAAATCAGTCGAAGAGGTGCAGTCAATTATCCGTCTGGCCAATAAAGAAAATATTTCGGTTACTCCTTATACAACAGGCGGCAATATTGGCGGGCTGACTATCCCTCTTAAAGGCGGCATGGTGCTGGACCTGAGAAGGATGAACCGCATCATCGAGGTTAGCGAAGCCAACATGTATGCTGTAGTTGAACCTGGTGTTACCTTCGGTATCATGAAAGCGCATCTGGATGTTCACCATCCTGGCCTTGTCTATACTTATGCTTACTCACCTCCTTCCTCCAGCGTCATGGCTAATGCCCTGGTTCAGGGGCTTGACACTTTTTCCTACCGGTATGGAGCGGCTTCGAGTTGGGTGAGTGGTCTGGAGGTTGTTATGCCCACCGGTGAACTGGTTAAAATCGGTTCGTGTGCAGCCAGTAAAACCTGGCAGGCTATTGCACCTTTCCCCGAACTGGATGGTCTTTTTCTGGGATGGCAGGGTGCAACCGGTGTTATTACAAAAATGGCCGTTAGCCTCTGGCCTAAACCGAAATTCTGTTCTGTGTTGAATATCGCCTTAAGGGATATGGATTGCGCCTATGATCTGTTGCAGGCTATATCCAGAACAAGGATTCCGGATGACATTACCGGCGGTTCCAACACCTGGCAAAAGCTCGAACGTCTGGCTGCGGAACACCTCAAGACCTCCATCTATCCGGCATTGAAAAATAATCCCGGTGAGCCGGAATTTTTACTGAATGTAACTTTTTCAGGCAACACCGAAAAAGAATTGAATGTAAAGACAGAGATACTGGAAGAACTGGCAGGGGAAGTGGTTAAAGGTGATCGACTTATGGGGATACAGAAATTCCCCGGTCATAAAGCGCCTCTCCCGATGCAGATGCTGGGAGTACTGAGTTCGGGAGGAGGGTTGACCTGGGTGGGCACTTATGGTCCGATGAGCAGTTGGCTGGAAACCCTCAAGAAGGGCTGTGAAATACAGGACAAATACGGCATAACCCGCAGCAGTTATACCCGCATTATGAATGAGGGGCATTTCGCCGCTTTGAGATGGCTGCTTCCATTCGATAAAAATGATCCGGAAATGGTGAAAAGAATTACCGAACTCAGTCTTGAGCAGCTGGAGATGGTTATCAGCATGGGTTATATTCCTTACAAGACCCCATTCTGGGCGATAAGGAAACTGGAAGAAAGAGTCTCTCCGGAATGGCTTAAGCTTCACCGCAATATCAAGGCTACGCTTGACCCCAATAATATCATGAATCCCGGCAGATGGGGGGCTCCACCAGAATAATGATATCAAAAAGCTGAAACAGGTAATACCAGCAACAGTAAGGTAAGTCTGTGGATATTATAGCGCAAATGATACCAGAGGAGAAATAAATGAGTCTTGATGAAGTCAAAGAATGGCTTTATGGCTGCACCAGGTGCGGTACCTGTAAGGAAAGCCTGAATACATATGATCCATCCTGCCCTGCCGGGGAGATGTATCACCTGGAAACTTTTTTCCCGTCAGGTAAACTGGCGATTGGCAGAGCTGTGTCCAGCGGAGCCTTAACACTGGAAGACGATGATCTCAGAGAAAGGATTTATGCCTGTACAGGTTGTATGTCCTGCCAGCAGGTGTGCTCGGTTTATCACCACGAGCATATTTTCGAATCCATACAGGCTGTCAGGGCAGAGGCGGTAACACAGGGACTTCTTAACCCGGGATATATGGTGATGATCGACAGTCTGCGTAAGGACGATAACGTTTTAGGTAAGCCTAAAGCCGAGCGAGGTGAATGGGCCACTGGTCTCAATATTAAGAATTCCGGCGGAGAAAAAACGGACATATTGTATCATACAGGGTGCCTTCTTTCCTTCGATCAAGAGCTATGGGAAATTCCCCGCAGCGCAATAAAAATATTGCAGGCTGCGGAAGTAGATATAGGCATTATGGGGCAGGAGGAATCCTGTTGTGGGGGGCATGCTTATGAAACGGGATATGCGGGCGAATTTACTAAGTACGCCGAGCATTTAATTGAAACAGGCAATGCCATTGGTGTCAGAAAGATTGTTACTTCCTGTTCCGATGGTTACAATACTTTTAAAACACTTTATCCCAAAACCAGTCTTGAGATGCGGTTTGAGGTCCTGCATTTTGTTGAGTACCTGGATCAGTTGATAAAGGATGGGAAAATTAAACTAAAAGGTCGTGTTCCCTTGAAGGTAACCTACCATGATCCCTGCCATCTCGGACGCCATGTTTCTCCCGGGATATTTGACCCTCCACGGAATATCATAAATAGCATACCGGGAATAGAACTGGTTGAGATGAAGCGCAGCAGGGAGAATGCCTGGTGCTGTGGAGCCGGAGCCGGAGTAAAACAGTCAAAACCGGAATTTGCTCTCTGGACGGCCCATGAAAGGTTGAAAGAAGCCCTGGCTGCCGGGGCTCAGGCGCTGGTGACCGCCTGCCCGTGGTGTATCAGGAATTTCAGGGATGCTGCGCGGCATTACGGACTGGATATAGAAATCTATGATATCGCTGAAATCGCCTGGAAATCAGTCCAGGCAGTCTGATAACGTTATCAAATATGGCGTCTGCGGCAAAAGCTGAAAAATTTACCTGCAATGCAGGCGTAATACCGTTTCCAACTTTAGCGGGCGGCGTCTCAGTGCGATGCCGGTTTACTTGAAATT
>CAYLVC010000391.1:0-3041 GCA_964387005.1 uncultured Dehalococcoidales bacterium
GAGATTGTTGATTATGTTCCTGCCGGCAATTTTTTCCCCGTACCTAAAGTGGATTCAGCCATCCTTAAAATTACCCTTTATCCCTCTCCTCCAATAAAAGTGACTTCAGAAAAATCTTTTTTCAAGCTGGTCAGGGCCGGCTTTTGCGCCCGCCGCAAACAACTCGGGAATTCCCTTGCCCAGGGACTTGCAATACCCAAGGAGGAAGTTTTATCCTTAATGCAAAAAGCTGCGGTTTCACCCCTGAAAAGGCCCGAAACACTTTCTCTGGATGAATGGGCACTGCTCGAAAATGCTTTTTTTGAGGTATTGAATAGATGATGAATGCTACAGCCCCTGCTAAACTGAATATCACACTGGAAGTCCTGAAAAAACGTCCGGACGGTTTTCACGAAATAGCCAGTGTAGTCCAGACCACCGGTTTCTGCGACAAACTCAAGTTTTCAGCCTCCCCGAAAATTGAAATCCTCTGCAATCGCCCGGAATGGTCTGCGGCTAAAAGCCTGGTTTCAAAAGCGGTGAGTCTCCTTAAGAATAGCACCGGTGTCCGCCAGGGGGTGCTGATCGAGATTGAAAAACGGATCCCTTTAAGCTCAGGACTGGGTGGAGACAGCAGCGATGCCGCAGCTGTCCTGCGCGGCCTCAACCTGCACTGGAATTTGAAGCTGTCCCTGCGCGACCTGATCAAGTATGGAACTCAGCTTGGCTCGGATGTGCCCCTGTTTTTATACGGGGGGACTGTTCTGGCAGAAGGCCGGGGTGAAATCATCCGGCCTTTACGCCCCATGCCCCATATGACTGCTATTCTGCTCTTCCCGGCTGTCGTCCGCCCGGAGAATAAGACACAGCAGATGTATGCCCGTCTGACGCCCCGTCATTATACCCAGGGTAAAATCACCGGCGAATTCGTCAAAATGCTGGAAGGAAAGCCCACCGGCCAGTCTACCGGTCTTTATAATGTCTTTGACGATTTAGGGCTCTCATTTTTCAGCGGACTGAAAGAGATCAGGCAGGAGTTTATCTCGGCGGGCGCTTCCGATGTCCATTTGGCCGGCTCCGGTCCTGTACTCTTTTCCTTGCTGAGAGACGAGATCAAGGCCGGTGATATTTTCCAGCGACTCCAGAAAAAAGGACTGGAAGTCTATCTTACCGATTTTTGATTTCAACCAGCTTTATCTCGAAAGTAAGGTCTTTACCGGCCATTTCATGATTGGCATCAACGGTAATACCGGTGTCCGTTATTCCGGTTACCCTGACCACCATTGTATTCCCGTTTCCTCCCCGCATTTTCAACCTGTCCCCAACCTGGAGTGACATGTCAGGCGGTATTTGCTGGCGGTCGATCTCCAGTATCCCGGCGGGATCATGCGGGCCATAAGCCTCAGATGCCGGAATGGTTATCTTTTTGGATTGGCCTGCCTCCATCCCGTAAACCGCCTTTTCGAACCCGGCGATCATTGAGCCTGCGCCGAGTGTAAACTCCAGCGGTTCACGTTCCAGTGACGAATCAAATACCGTCCCGTCATCCAGAGTCCCGGTATAATGGACTCTAACCGTATCCCCTTCTCTGGCCAAATATCAACCTTCCTTTACCTGTTAAGTTTTTCCGCAGCCTGTTATGGATCGATTCTTGAATTGTATCATAACCCCCGGCTTTTCCTGTAATATCCCGGTTTGATCGTAACCGGTGCTTGACCTGAAATTGAGCCTGGTGCGGATTAATAGAAAAGGGGTTTCAATTAGACTGTTCTTCAGTGAAGCACCTGTCCTTCTTTGCCCTGGCCTGGGTTGTACGCCTGCGGTTGTGTGTCTGCCGTTGCGCAGCTTCTGTTGCGAAGCTGCGGTTGCGCAGCATAGGCATTATTGTTACAATTATCTACAATGAGAATATTCCACTCGAAATATCTTCAAATGGATGCTTTTTTGTCTCATCCGGCAATCTTGCCGTTGGGCTCAGACTTCAGGGGCTGCCTGCCCCGTTTTTGAAGCTGGCTTGCCGCATTATACAGGAGAAAAATCAGGATGGTTGATAAATATATTCCTCAGGATATAGAGAAAAAATGGCAGCAAAAATGGGCTGATGACCGGCTTTATGAACCCGATGACAACGATGTCAGGCCGAAATGGTATGCCCTGACCATGTTTCCTTATACCTCCGGCGACCTGCACATCGGTCACTGGTATGCCATGGCCCCCTCGGATGTTCATGCACGTTTCAAGAGAATGCAGGGATTCAACGTCCTGCATCCCATCGGCTTTGATTCATTCGGCCTGCCGGCGGAAAATGCTGCCATTAAACGGGGCATTCATCCCTTTACCTGGACTATGAACAATATCGAAAATATGCGCCGTCAGCTAAAAACCATGGGCGCTATCCATAACTGGAGCCGGGAAATAATAACCTGCATGCCCGATTATTATAAATGGACCCAGTGGTTTTTCCTGAAACTTTATGAGGCCGGACTGGCCTACCGGGCTAATGCCCCGGTCAACTGGTGCCCCGGCTGTCAGACGGTCCTGGCCAACGAGCAGGTTGTGGACGGTTTTTGCGAAAGATGTGATTCGGCGGTGGTCAAGCGTGATCTGGAGCAGTGGTTTTTCCGCATTACCCGCTATGCCGATGAACTGATGCAGCATGAAGGACTGGACTGGCCTGAGCGGATCAAAATCATGCAGAGGAACTGGGTAGGCCGCAGCGAGGGTGCCGAAATTTCCTTCGCCCTGGATTGCCCCGGGACCGCTGAAAAAGAAATTCGTGTTTTCACTACCCGCCCGGATACCATATACGGGGTTACTTTCATGGTGCTGGCTCCCGAGCATCCCCTGGTGGGAAAGATCACCACCCCCGACCGGAAAGCTGCCGTAGAAGACTATATCGATAAAACCCGCCGTCAGACCGAAATCGACCGCCTTTCTACGGAGAAAGAGAAAGATGGCGTGTTTACCGGGTCTTTTGTCCTGAACCATCTGACCGGCGAAAAAGTACCTGTCTGGATAGCCGATTATGTCCTGACCAGCTATGGTACCGGGGCTGTTATGGC
>CAYLVC010000392.1:0-3039 GCA_964387005.1 uncultured Dehalococcoidales bacterium
CATAACCACACTGAAGACATTTCAAATAGCTGCTATCAACATCTTCTTCAATAAAGACATCTCCATGACAGTGAGGACATCCTTTATATTTCCACATCTTCCCACCTCCCTTTTTTCATGTTTTAACCGGGTTTTCAGTATTTCTATTCAGGCTTCCGGGTTCTGCCGTTTATTACTGATCATCAAGTTCATCCTAACAGGCAATCTTTAAGATTCCGTTAATAACCCGGATTCCTAACGGCAGATTTCCCTGTAGTATCCAGCTTACCCCGAACCGAATTTACGCAATAGTGTAATAAATCACAAATCAATATCACCAAATATGACAGAAATAATTGCACCAGTGACGATTATCAGGGTTCGTGGACAGGGAAAGACAGAAAGGAGACGGCGAATCTTTACTACCGGCTTCCGAACAGGCTATAATGAACCCATCCATCAGATTGGTAAAATATGGTCGAGCAGACTTAAAAAGCAGATAAGGAAAGTGGACAAATATGGCACCGGCACTGGATGACATTACTCAACAAAAAATGAATAAGTTGACGACCCTGCGGGCCGCCGGCATCGAGCCCTATCCCTACGGTTATCACCGCACTCATACTACCCGTGAAGCCCTGGATGTAGTAGAGAAAAACAAGGAAGACCTTTTAACCCGGGAGTTCAAGGTAAATGTAGCAGGCCGCCTGACCTCGAAAAGAGGTATGGGCAAGACCTGCTTCATGGATTTGCGCGATGGGAGCGGCAAAATACAGCTCTTTTTCAGGATCAACAACCTGGAGGAGAAATACGGCCTGCTTAAAGATATAGATATCGGCGATATCCTGGGAGCCCAGGGGAAGCTGTTTTTAACCAGGACTGGTGAACCCACCATCGAGGTCAGTGATTTTACCCTTTTAGCCAAATCCCTCCAGCCTTTGCCCGAGAAATGGCACGGTCTCAGCGATGTGGAAATACGCTACAGACAGCGTTATCTTGACCTGATTTCAAATCCGGACGCCCGTAAAATCTTCGAAACCCGCAGCAAAGTAATAACGGCAGTGCGTGATTTTTTGAACAAACGGGGATTTCTGGAGGTTGAAACTCCTATCCTCCAGCCGGAGGCCGGCGGTGCCACCGCCCGTCCTTTCATTACCCATCACAACGCTCTTGACCGGGATTTTTACTTAAGAATTGCTCTGGAGCTGCATCTGAAGAGACTGATTATCGGCGGTTTCGACAAGGTCTATGAAATCGGCCGGGTTTTTCGCAATGAAGGCATCGATTTTAAACACAACCCCGAGTTCACCATGCTGGAAAGCTATGAAGCCTATGCCGATTACCAGGATGTGATGAAAATGGTCGAGGATATGGTTTCGAGCGTCTGCCAGCAGGTAGCGGGCACAATGGAAATTGAATTTAACGGACAGACTATCGACTTTACTCCTCCCTGGAAACGAATTGATATGCGTCAGGCCATCATTCAATATACCGGACTGGATTTCGAAGACTTCCCGGATACGGAGTCCCTGAAGGCTGAAATGCTGCGCCGGGGTATGCAGTTTGATGCGTCTAAAGGCCGGGGAAAACTTATCGATGAGATCGTCTCTACCTTCGTCGACCCTCAGTTGATTCAACCCACGTTTCTCTGCGATCACCCCATCGATTTGTCTCCCCTGGCGAAGAAGAAGCCCGGGAAAGAACACCTGGTTGAACGCTTTGAACCCTATGCCGCAGGTATGGAAATAGGCAACGCTTTCACCGAGCTGAACGATCCTGTCGACCAGCGCCAGCGCCTGTTACAGCAGATGAAGGAGCGTGAGGCGGGAGATGACGAAGCCCAGAAACTGGATGAGGACTTCGTCCTGGCTATGGAGCATGGCATGCCGCCAACCGGCGGCCTTGGCATCGGCATCGACCGGCTGGTAATGCTCCTCACCAACCAGCAGTCCATACGCGAGGTCATTCTGTTCCCTGCACTGAGAGATAAGGGCGATTAAGGAATCTCTTTTCCGGAAATATTGTTTTTCAGGAGTTGGCTATGTTTGATCTGAAGTTGATACGTGAAAACCCGGACCTGGTCCGTCAGGCAGTCGCTCATCGCAAGGACACAGCCCCCATCGACGAAGTGCTGGAACTCGATCTGAAACGCCGTCAGAACTTGACTGAACTCGAGAACCTGCGCCATACCCGTAAAGGCGGCAAGATGTCTCCTGAGGACGGGCGGAAGCTGAGAGACCAGATCAATACGCTTGAAGCTGAGGCCAGTGCCATGGACGTTAAACTAAAAGAACTGCTCCTCAGCATACCCAATATGCCAGACAGTTCAGTTCCTGTAGGTACCAGCGAGGAGGATAACGTCGTCCTGCGCACAATCGGGGAACCCCCTGAATTCGATTTTAAGCCTCTTCCCCACTGGGAACTGGGAGAAAAACTGGGGATTATTGATTTTGACCGCGGGGTCAAGCTTTCCGGTACTCGCTTTTATGTATTGAACGAAGCCGGGGCCAGATTACAGAGGGCTCTGATTGCTTTTTTCCTGGATGTGCATACCCGGGAGCATAGTTACAAGGAAGTCTATTTACCCTTTATGGTTAAAAGGGAAACAATGCAGGCTTCCGGCAATCTGCCCAAATTCGCTGACAATCTCTACCGGGATGCCGAGGACGACCTCTGGTTCGTTCCAACAGCCGAAGTGCCCATCACCAGCCTGCACAGCGATGAAATCCTGACGGCTGACATGCTGCCGCTTTATTATGTAGCCTATACCGCCTGCTTCCGCAGGGAGAAAATGTCCGCCGGAAAAGATACCAGGGGAATGAAGCGCGGCCACCAGTTCGATAAAGTAGAGATGTACAAGCTGGTTGAGCCATCCACCTCCATGGACGAACTGGAGAAACTGGTGGGGGATGCCGAAGATATTTGCCGTAAACTCAAACTGCCTTACCGCATTAAACTGCTCAATACTTCCGATATCGGTTTTTCCTCGATGAAAACCTATGATGTTGAGATGTGGGCTCCTGGACAGAATGAGTGGCTGGAAATCAGCTCCTGTTCCAA
>CAYLVC010000393.1:0-1747 GCA_964387005.1 uncultured Dehalococcoidales bacterium
TGGTAACCGAAGAAATCCGGCGGGAGACCGAAAAAGTATCGCTTATGGCTGACACTATTGAAGAACTGGCGGTGAAGATGCGGGTGCCCGTGGACGTCTTTAAAGCAACTATAGCAAGATATAACGAACTGGCGCTGCTGGGTAAGGACCTGGATTTCGGCAAACGCCCTGACCGCCTTTCGACTGTTGACAGCCCCCCCTTCTATGCCGGCAAAGGGGGTTTTATGTTACTGACTGTTTTGGGCGGTTTGAATGTCAATCCCAAATTGCAGGCACTGGATAAAGACTGGAAAGTCATTCCCGGGTTATACCTGGCCGGGAACACCGTCGGCAACCGCTTTGCCAGCGATTATTCCACTATGTGCCCCGGTATCAGCCATGGAATGGCCATACATTCCGGCCGGGTGGCCGGGATAAATGCCGCCACACTTTTCTGACCGCCTGCACAATAAAAAACATCCTTTCATTAGAATATGAATAGAGGTGATAAATGTTCAACAGAATTTGAATCTTCCATGGTTTGGAGGTCTAAAATGTTTTACTGTATTTCAACTTTTTTAGTCGCATTTTGCTGGATGTTATGGGAGACCGATTTTCTCACTGTCAGGCTTCCGGCTAATCAGATTAAGTATATGCAGACTAACATCAAGGGAAAACTGCTGGCTCTTTATACCTCGGTTGCAGATGATATTGTTGTTTTTTGGAAAGATTGCGGTGAACATGCCTTGCTTGCTTCTTCCGGCCTGGGGCTCGTTCTGGTTTTTTCGGGTATCGCCGTCACGGGGCGTTTTTGGTTTGAGGATGTTAACTGGATTTTGTACGGAGAACTGAGCTTGAGTATTTCATTTGTGGTTTTCGGTATTGTGAGGATTATCCAGAAAATCAACAAATGGAAAGGCTCGTATTACCCGGACAAAATGAAAAACCTGATTCATGGTGAATTGAAAAATGATAGCAGTTGATCATGTTGTTCTTCTTCATTATGCCCGAAAACATGCTCGTTAAAACCAGGACTGCGTTCGATATTCATTATTCACCTGTTCTATAATTAGTTGATTAATAACACGGCTGTCAGCCGGTTGATAAAGGAGGTTACAATGAAGTTTGAAGGAAAAGTTGCTCTGATCACCGGGGCCGGGAGCGGCATAGGAGAAGGCTGCGCCCTCGTTTTCGCCTCTGAGGGGGCGGATATCGCGGTCAATGACATAGACCTGGCCGCAGCCGAAAAAACGGTTGCCGCCGTTAAAAAATTGGGGCGGAAGGCCATCGCCTTGCAGGCGGATGTATCCAATGCCGCTGAAGTGGAAGCTATGGTCAACCGCACCATAAATGAGCTGGGGGGAGTTCATATCCTGATCAATAACGCCGGAGCATCGCTCGGCGGTCCCATTATCGACGAAAAACTGGAGAACTGGGACAGGCTGGTCAATATCGTCCTGCGCGGCACTTATCTGTGTACGCGGTTTGCCGGGCGGTGGATGGTAGCCAACACGACCGGTAAAGTAGTCAATATTTCATCCATCCAGGGGCTGCTGGGAGGCTCGGGAATGAGTTCCTACATCTCCTCAAAAGCCGGCGTGATGGCCCTGACCCGGGCAACGGCCGGAGAGTGGGCAAAGTACGGCATCAATGTCAACTGCATTGCCCCCGGCATTATCGATACTCCCATGACTCAGCACACAATCGCTAAATTCATGACCCCTGAGCGGCTTAAGGCTCATGTCCCTCTTAACAGAATGGGGAAGCC
>CAYLVC010000393.1:1847-3038 GCA_964387005.1 uncultured Dehalococcoidales bacterium
ACCGTCTTGATGAAATGGGCCTGTCCCACTATAATCTGGCTGTCCCCGGGTTCTATTTTCACCTGCTTGATCTCAAACATTCTATCTGCTCCCTTCTTGAATTTTCGCTTCGGCTTCCGGTCGCCGGTATTTTACCCCTGGACTGTGTCTGTTATCTTCAGACCTTCTTGGCTTACACTCCCTTTGTTTATCCGGAAAGCTCTGATCACGGGCTGCCCACCATCAGCTATAAACGCTGAAGCACTTCTATCCGGCGAAACCTCTCGCCCCATTTACAATTCCCGGCTTTCCCCGCCGTCCTGGCTATCTCAATCAGTTGATCGTAAAATTCAGGATTGCCCTGGGGACCTATCTGGCTCTGGTGGCAGCGGCAGGCAGCCATCTTCAGTTCATAGATATCACTGATGTCAACATGGTAATCAGTCTGGGCAGCCTGCCATATCAGCATCTCTTTTACCTTATGCAGTTGAAGTCCCTGATCAAGCAGGTCGCGATAGGTGTTGGGAGCCTGGGCCATGGGCCAGACCGCATCCATAACCACCCTCCCGATCACCCTGTGGTCACGATTGGATATATACTGCGGGTTGAAAGGATCGCAGGTCGCGACTATCGTCGGACGGTATAACAGAATCAATCTCAATATTTCTTTTCTTAAGGCAGGCGCATCCTCCAGTCCCAGGTCAGGATGATTCAGGAAGATCACTTCCTTTATTCCCAGCATTTTAGCTGCCGTGGTCTGTTCCTGCTCCCTGATTTTTGCCAGCCTGTCAGGCAGCATTGTGGGATCACTGGTGCCCTTGTCTCCGTTTGTACAGATTACATAGACTACTTCTTTTTTCTCCCGCGTCATGAGAGCCGCGGTACCTCCAATACCGAAATCGGGATCGGACGGATGAGGCGAAAATACCACCATGTGGACTCCTTCATTCTTCACCATTAACCTCCTTTCTTCTTTATACCCTAAAACAGCGCTTGTTTGACCAAAGCATAGATGAATGATTATGCCTGAGTCAAGCCTGATATTTTCGCAGAATACCGGCTCTCTCATCAACCACTATATGCAACATCGTTAAATATTAAGGATGGAACACACTATATACGCAACAATAAAAGTCGTTAGTTAACCATACCGGCGAAAGCCGGTATCCACAATACACGGATGGGAGGGTACTGGATTCCGTTTTTCAACGG